>CANHCD010000274.1 GCA_947458795.1 Cyclobacteriaceae bacterium
ATAGGACCAGCCAGTCTTGTTGAATACCCGGTAGCGGGCTGGAATTGGTGCTTTGTCAGTCCCAAACTTGAAGAATTTGGAGTAGCTGTCGTAAAATTCAGTGGTGTCATAGGTAGGAAACCTACTTTCTCTAGGCAGCATACTCATGTACTTGAGTACAAAATTCCGATGCTCCTCATTGAGGTTAAACCGTTCAATCCCGACAAAGGCCTCTGGGAAAATGGTCCGCTGCACCACGCCATGTAAGTCCGAAAGAGAAAACTTGTTCTTGTAGGAAAAGTCCATCCCCCCTTGAATCAAGCTGTCATTTTTGTAATAAGCTCGGCCCAACTTGGGAAAGCCCGGTACCACGTAGGCGCTATCCGCCTGTCGAGCAGGGATCTCCAAAAGGGTCTTCCCTGCCTTATCCACAAATCGAATGGGGTTGAACTGCCGGTTTTCTTCGGCAGAAATGGGAAAGCTCAGTCGCTGCGTAATCACGGTATTCGCTAGCCCTTTTTCCCTCAACTTCGTATTGATGTAATCCATCCCCAACAATTCATACAATCGGTTGGACGCATCGTTATCGGAGACAAGTAGGATTTTTTTGATGTAGTGCCCGATGCTTGGCAGGCCATTTTGAGCACTCGAATCGCTCCAAGCAGGCAACTGGGATGGACGAACCGAGTCGGTGAGCATGGTTGTCTCCAAAGTCAAACCTTCGAGTTGCTGCTCCTCCAACCACTCCAAAGCCAGAAGTGCAATCGGCAATTTTACAGTGGAGGCAGGATAGAAATATCGGGAATCATCCAAATTGAAAGAATGCGTAGTAAATAGCGGATTGCCATGCTCGTTGCGGTCGATCTGCGTGTAAAGGATTTGAACCTGGTACTTGGCAGTATCCGCAAGCACCTTTTGCAAGGTTGGGTAGGCTTCCAAGCCCTCCTTAAAAAGGATCTGGGGCTGCGTGGAACAGCCCGCAAAAACAAACAAAACAACTAGGGAAAGGAAGAAATTTTTCATGGCGTCTTAGCGAGATGGAACAAGAATTCTCTCAAAGCACATAGCTCATCTAAGGTGCCGAGCGGAGAGTTTGAGCGCGACCACAGAAAATTACTTCGCAAAAATCTGGGAGGGATCTTGGAAGGACTTAAACTCAAGGGCATTGCCACAAGGGTCTAGGAAAAACATGGTAGCTTGCTCGCCTACCTCTCCCTTGAATCGAATGTAGGGCTCTATGACAAATTCAATGCCGTGGGCTTTGAGCTTGTCTGCGAGGTCGTGCCACTCCTCCCAACCGAGAATAGCGCCGAAGTGGCGAACTGGAACATTTTTTCCATCCACCTCGTTAGTTTTGGCATTGGCGAGTTCATCCGGCTTGATGTGTGCAGAAAGCTGGTGACCAAAGAAGTTGAAGTCAATCCACTTGTCAGTGCTCCTTCCAATATCACAGCCCAGGAGGCCTCCATAAAATTGGCGGGTTTCTTCGATGTCACGAATTGGAAAAGCGAGGTGGAACGGTTTAAAGTCAGACATAATGCTTAGTTTCGTTGGGTGATGTGTTCAGGGGCTGAAAGTAAATTGTACCCTAAATATATGGCAAAAAACAAAACAGTTTCATTGGTTTTGAGCAGCGGCGGCGCAAGAGGATTGGCGCATGTAGGCGTCATCGAAGAGCTGGAGCGCAGGGGATATGCCATTGGCGAGATTGCGGGCTGCTCCGCAGGTGCCCTAGTTGGAGGCATGTATGCCGCAGGCAAGCTCCCCGAATTCAAAGATTGGATCTGCAATTTGGATCGCGTGGATGTCTTTTCCTTAATGGATTTTACCTTTTCAAGCCGAGGATTTATTAAGGGAGAAAAGGTCTATCAGGCCCTAAAAAAGGTTGTTCCTGACCAAAACATTGAAAATCTTCCCATTCGGTTTTCCTGCAATGCCGTAGACGTCAACTCCGGAAAGGAGCATGTATTTAGCCAAGGTAGTTTGTACAAAGCCATCCGAGCCTCAGGCAGCATCCCCTCGGTTTTTTTACCCGCCCAAATCGACAAACGAAACTTCATCGATGGAGGCGTATTGAATCCAGTCCCCATCTCCTTGATTTCTGATCCTCATAGCACCCTAGTTGTCGTGGTCAATACGAATAGCTTGGCAGAACATTTTCTTCCACCTCCACGCAAAAAATCAATCCAAAAACAATCCATGAACTTACCAGGATGGCTTATGGACTACCAAAATAAGATGAAAGCCTATTTTCCGGAGGAGGAGAATAAAGTGCAACAAAAGCGCTATTCCGCTTTGGAACTGGTCACACGCTCCTTTGACTTGCTCCAAGACCGCTACTGTCAACTGCTGCTTGAAAATTATCCTGTTGAAGTCGAAATCAAAGTTTCCAGTAATCAGGCCGGAACACTGGAATTTCACCGAGCAGCAGAGCTAATTGAAGTGGGGAGAATCAAAGCTTGTGAAGCCTTAGATCGATTGGAACATGGAAATTGACGAACTCAACCGCCTTCTTGGCAATGTGGATAACTACCTTTTGGATCAACTCCTCAAAGGGCGATTTACCAAGGAAATGAAGATCTTGGATGTGGGCTGTGGAGAAGGGCGCAATGCAGTGTATTTCCTTCAAAAAAACTATTCCATTTTTGGCATTGACCCGAATGAGGTCTCCATCCAGTATTGCCGCTACCTAGCCAAAACTATAGATCCCCAAACAGACATCCACCGGTTTCAAGTAGGCGATGGTGCTACTATCCCTTTTCATGCCGCTGCATTTGATGCAGTCATCAGTTCGGCCGTCCTCCACTTTGCGGAGGGGCATGCGCATTTTTGGAAGATGATTGCTGAAATCCATCGGGTACTCAAGCCAGGGGGAATTTTCTGGATGCGGATGTGTACCGGTTTTGGCAACATCCTGGAAGAAAGTCAGGACCTTGGAGAGGGCAGATACGCCTTACCGGACGGATCCGAACGCTATGTATTGCTGCCTAATGGGCTGCAGGAACTGGAACGCCTGGGATTCCGATTTCTTGAAGCCCCCAAGACGGTCCTTGTCTACGGGCAACGGGAGATGGGGGTGTTTTTGATGGAGAAAATAGGCTAAGAACTTCCTTGTTAAGTTCTATCTCCCCAGAACCGCCTTTACAATCAAGTCAAATACAGAGGTTGGTGCGATGCGCTCGGCATTGGAAAGTGAGGCTTCACAGACCAACAAGGGCTTATCCAAATCCGATTCTGGGATACGCCCATGGGCTCCCTTGACCAAGGTGGCATCCAACGGAATCACATCCATCAGGTAGCGAAAGCCGAGCTTTTTCTTGATGAGCTTGCTGCCCACCTTAAGCATGGGAATGGGGATGGCAGGATCCATGATCAGTTCCACAGGATCGTAACCTGGCTTGCGGTGGATATCCACACATCGGGCGTAGTCTGGGGCTTTGGCATCGTCCAGCCAGAAGTAGTAGGTAAACCAGGA
>CANHCD010000275.1 GCA_947458795.1 Cyclobacteriaceae bacterium
AGGGAGTCTTCGGCGATTTTTGGAACGGTACCGTTAAAAATAGCTTGAACAGCCCGATCTGCTCCCGCCATTTGGGCTAGCGAAAGGATGTAGGCGGAACTGATTTCTTGGGGGGTAATTGGGAAAGCCGGGGCATAGAGGAGTTCCTCCGGGTGGTGAAAGGCATAATCATTCAAACCCGCAGCATAACCTTCCAGCACTTTTTTGAATTCAGGGGAAAAACTTTCCGCATACTTTTCTTTGGCGATTGCTTTGGTGTCCAAGAGGTGTACAAAAAAATCGATAGCCGCTCCTTCTTCTCCAAATACCCTGCCTGCAAGCCCTTTGCCTGCGAGTACCGTTTTTTGAATGGTCTCAAAGTCGTCTTCGGCATGTGCCCAGGCCAAACCGTAGGCTGCATCGGCATCTGTTTTGCCAAAAATATGGGGAACGCCAAATTCATCGCGAGCGATTTGGATGTTTTTTGTCTCCCAGCCTGAGGACTGGTGCACACGTTGGCAGGAGATCAATAGGATTCCAGTTAGGAATAGGAGGGCTGTGTTTTTCATGGGGTGAAGGAAACTGGATGAAAGTTAAGCGTTCATCCGAAATTATCAGTCATTCTTTCCAATCTTGGAGTCCTACTTTCTAGGTTAGGAATCAGTTGGGTTGCCGATAACTGCACTGACTTTTCGGAAGTGGCTTCAGTCCGTTGGTCATAAAAATTACCTATTGAAGAAAACTATTTCTATTTTCACAACTCTTATCCTTTCGAACTATGAAAAAAATACTAACCCTACTGATTTTTCTAGCACCTCTTTGCTCGCTTTTTGCGCAGGAGAAAGAAATTCTTTCCAAGCTGGATGCCAAGGCTGATTTCTATGGAGACCTGGCCCGCCAAATCTGGAGCAATCCTGAGCTTGGGTATCTGGAAACAAACTCTTCCAAGCTCCTTCAAAAAACGCTTTCCGATGCAGGATTTAAAGTGACCGCTGGAGTAGCAGGAATTCCTACTGCTTTTGTGGCTGAATACGGATCTGGAAAGCCAGTAATCGGAATCATGGCCGAATTTGATGCGCTGCCAGGAGTATCCCAGGAGGCAATCTCTGTACGTAAGCCGGTAGTGGTAGGCGGAGCAGGACATGCTTGTGGACACCATCTCTTTGGCGCTGCTTCTGTGGCGGCTGGCATCTCGGTGATGGATTGGATGAAAGCCAACAAGATTAAAGGAACCGTTCGAGTGTACGGAACTCCAGCCGAAGAAGGGGGTGGAGGTAAGGTGTACATGGCCCGTGCTGGTTTGATCCAGGATGTGGACGCCATGCTTCACTGGCACCCAAGCTCCCAAAATGCAGCCGGAGCTACTTCCTCTCTAGCAAATATTTCAACCAAATTCCGATTTTATGGAGAAGCTTCCCACGCGGCAGCGGCTCCTGAGCGAGGCAAGTCTGCCTTGGACGCGGTAGAGGCGATGAACTTTATGGTCAACCTGATGCGTGAGCACGTGCCGATGCAAACGCGCATGCACTACGTAATCACAAGAGGTGGAGAAGCACCTAATGTGGTGCCTGCATTTGCTGAATCCTATCATTACGTGCGCCACCCGGATGCTTTGGTGGTTCAGCAGATTTTTGACCGCATGGTCAAAGCAGCTGAAGGTGCTGCTCTAGGTACTCAGACGCGCATGGAATACGAGGTAATCAATGGGGTGTACAACTTGCTTCCCAACGAGACCTTGGCGCGCATCATGCACAAGAATCTTGAGAAAATTGGTGGGGTGTCCTATTCTCCCGAGGAGAAAAAATTTGCAGAAGAAATTATCAAGACTTTTCCGGAAGGCGTAAAAGCTAGTCCGGAAGATGCTACCAAAATCGCTCCTTTTGTGGTAAGCGAAGAGGGTGGAGGCGGATCCACCGACGTGGGGGATATCAGCTGGTTGGTGCCGACAGTAGGTTTGGGTACCGCAACCTGGGTGCCTGGCACCTCTGCACACACCTGGCAGGCAGTAGCCGCTGGAGGCATGAGCATCGGTCAAAAGGGCATGATGGTAGCAGCCAAAACCTTGACTTTGACAGCCATGGATATTTTCAACAATCCATCGGTCACTGGACAAGCTTTGCAGGAACTTAACACCCGAAGAGGGGAAGGGTTTTCGTACAAGGCCCTAGTAGGAAATAGAACCGCTCCATTGGACTACAGAAAGTAAGCTGTTCATTTAGAATTAAAAGGCTGGATTTCCGCTGATGGAATTCTAGCCTTTTTTTTGTGCTTTTTTTTGAAAAATAGTACCTTGGGATAGGCGTCTTCTCGCCAACTTCTCATTTATGCAAAGACGAACTTCCTTAAAACTTCTCGGCGCAGCAGGTGCTGGTATCGCTGGGCTTGCCTTGGTGGACTGGAAATGGCAGATTTTAGATCGCCTGACCCATGCTGGGTTTTTCACCTACGATCAAGAGCGGCTCATTACTTCCCTCGCAGAAACTCTTATTCCAGAAGGAATTCCGGCTGGTTCAGGAGCTGCGCCTATCGGTGCCTTGAGCACAGGAACTGACCAGTTTTTGATCAAATTCTTTGAAAAGTGTCTTGAAAAGGAGGAGCAAGAAATCTTAACCCAGGAGCTAAAAGTCTTGCAGAAAAGGGGTTTTGCATCGCTTACAAAACAGGAGAGAGAAGCGATTTTGGGGGAATATTCTGAGACGGAAGACCAAAACCAAAAAAAATTTTACGAATTGATCCGAGCCAATACCATTTTTGGATTTACGACCGCTCGAGAAGTGATGGTCGATCATTTAGGCTACCAAGTAGCCCCAGGATTTTACAACGGCTGTGTGGAGGTGCCTGCCGAAAAGGCTTAAATCAAAGATGTTACAAGATTCTAAAGAAAAACGAACCTACGATGCGATTGTCATCGGCTCTGGAGCTTCCGGAGGATGGGCTGCAAAAGAGCTCACAGAAAAAGGGTTGAAGACCCTCGTGTTGGAGCGCGGCCGTATGGTACGACATATTGAAGACTACCCCACCGCCTCCAAGGCACCCTGGGAGTTTGAATTCCGCGGTGCTGTGCCCATCGAAAAGCGTTCTGGCTTGGGAGCAGCCAATTGGAAGCGGGAGGAAACCATGCATTGGGCTCTAGCCGAGGACGAGCAGCCTTATATCGAAGAGAAGCCTTTCCGCTGGTTTAGAGGCTACCATGTCGGAGGCAAGTCCCTGCTCTGGGCACGAGGAACGCAGCGCTGGTCTGACTTTGATTTTGAGGGACCGGCTCGCGATGGCTATGCAGTGGATTGGCCGATCCGATACAAAGACATGGAACCCTGGTACACCTATGTGGAGACCTTTGTGGGCTTTGCTGGAAGTAGGGATGGCTTGGATGTCCTTCCCGACCAAGTGGTGCAGCCAGGTTTTGAACTGAGTTGCGTGGAGCGCTACTATAAGGAGAAACTCAAGGAATTGTATGGTACTGGGAGGCAC
>CANHCD010000276.1 GCA_947458795.1 Cyclobacteriaceae bacterium
ACTAAATAAACTTAATTGGGTAGAGTTGATTACAAAATCCGTCGGGTTGATGGTGTAGAAAATATTATCTACGGGTTCAATTTTTATTCTTGCTCTTGTGGTAGCGACATTCGGAATCAGTACAGATTGAGTTCCATCATTGGCTGTTTTTTCGGCCAGGAGGTAATCAAATTTTGTGCCTCCATCTACAGAAAGCAAAATATTGACCTGTGTAGCCTTGATTGGATTGTCGTTTGTATTACTTATTTCCCACTCCAGCGTGAGTGGATTGCCCGCATTCACTGGGGCAGTTAGCGGAGTTACTATCGCAAAGGGCTTGCTGTTTGCCACCGTAGTCACTTGGGTCGAATCCAAATACACCCCTTGTGCTTTTGAGCCATCTCGGACTGTTAGGCCAAAGGTCATCTGTCTAGGCACCTCGGGTAGCGTCTCAAAGAGCATGGAAGTCCCTGAATTTGCAGTTAAAACTGCGTTATCACTCGTCAGGTTGTTTGCAATTACACGCGCATAAGTAGGGAAATAACGCTGCGAATTGGCACTTGGGGAAGTTGAACTAAATAAGGGTGCTTTTTGCGTTTTTGATCCCCAATACGTCCCTTGAAGGACTAGATCTGAATCTAGTTGTTCCCAATTGTAAACGAATGTTGATTTCTTTAATCCACTTGGCGTTTCCAATACAAAGGGTGTTTTAATTGGAATGTGGTACGCATTTAAGTTGATGTTCGCTGGGGGCTGCTGGGCATACGAAACAAGCGTGCCTACTTTAGAAAAATCTATTCCAAACTGAAAGCGTTTGAAGGATTGAATGATTTGGTGGATGGAGTGGTAGTGGTAGTAATGTAAATCAGGCTGGTTGATCCGTCCATATGACATGATGGATCTGCCCGAACTCAATTCAGATTGGGTAACCAACCCATCTGGTTGATTTGAAAACGTATGGGAAGCGCCAAGGTGGTGTCCAAATTCGTGGGATACCAATCCAATAAACCCAAGTTCATTTGCCGTGCTTTTGCTGAAATAGGACCAGCCTGATCCCTTTTCAGGGGTTCCGACGTTTCCTATTCCGTAGGCATTTCCGATGCCATATGGAACTGGATTTCCGGTTTCGTTTCGGGCGATGAATAAATGCCCCAAGTCGTAATTTTGTTGACCAATAAGTGAATCAATCACTACTTGAGTTCTGGTGTTCAAATAGGATGAATTCGTAGAAACACCATTTTGCTCGATATTGTAAGGGTCTGTTGCTTTATTGAAAAAAATCAATTTATCGTTGTTGGCGATAAGCTGATACTTAATCCCTAGATCTTGTTCACTGATTACGTTTAAGCCATTGACAATACTAATTATGTTGGCAAGGACAGTCTCTTTGGTACCGCCATTAATCTCTCCATATTCTCCTGCAGAGACCACCGCCAACCGAAGCGTTCGTACCCCTTCAACCTTGTTTCTTGCATTTTGGCCGGTGAAATCCGTACGGTTGCCGCTTGAGGTCGGTGGTACAACAGGGGCAGGTAGATCTGCGGGAGGTACGCCGCAAGAAATAGGTTCCGACATGCTTTGGTTTCCACTGATTTTGTAGAACATGTAGGTGTTTGCTGACAGCATTCTCATCCCCTCCAAGGCATCCGAAAATTCATAGAGATAGATTCTCGTGCTGTTTAGGGTGAGCGCTATTCGACTCTTGGGATCCGAAATTTTATAGCCTTGGTAAGTTTTGATTGCCGGGTATTTTTCTGCCAATTCTGGAGAGACGCTTACCTTTTCAACGACCAAATAGTTTTCCATACCTCCCTGGCTATTTGGCATGCTGATTTGCGTCTCTTTTCCGGAGGAAAGGGCACGTTGAAGTGCTTTTTGGTCGAGCTCTAAGATTTGATAGCGCTCGGTTTCAGCTTGGACTATTTTGTTGTTGCTGAAATTTTGATTGGATTTTTTCCAGTAATTGGACTGACCATAGGAGGTCAATCCACAGAAAATGATACTGAGGGTGAATAGTATTTTTTTCATGGACAAGCCTGATGAACTAGATGAGGTAAACACGGTTTTTTATCCTTCCGATTGGAGAAATACCCTAATCAGTCGAATTGATAATCAATTAAAGGAATTAAAGAATAGGTTCGCTCGATTCAGAAAAATAGCGACTTTGATTTTGCAGGATTTGAGGTAAACTTTTCGGATTTGAGGGATGCTATTTTTTAGCGTACTCGTGTAAGGACCAAAAAATGTAAGTTTCATTTTTAGAGGGTATTGCGACTTTTATTCACAAAAGTTCTGCAATTGCATGAATTAAAAAGAACGAGGCCCTGACTTTTGGAAAAACAAAAAGGCAGCTCGAGTGGATCAGTTTACTCCCTTAAAAAAATGGGTATGCAACACTAATTTCTTGTATTCGTAACCTAAATCAAACTGAGGTATTTTGCTGAATTACCTTGGTCAGGAGTTCAATTGGGTAGCACAAAACTAAAATTTTTAAAAGTCTATAAAAAAAGTAGACAATTCATTTGTTTTATGAAAGTCTTGTAGTTTCTTTGTCACACTATGAGCTTACAACTAGGAGATATCGCACCGGACTTTACCGCAGAAAGCACCCTTGGAACCATTCGTTTCCATGAATACCTTGGCACTAGCTGGGGGGTTCTCTTTTCACACCCTGCTGATTTTACACCCGTATGTACCACAGAATTGGGTCGTACGGCAGGATTGCAGGAAGAATTTGAAAAACGAAACGTCAAAGTCTTGGCTTTGAGCGTGGATCCACTGGACAAACATTTTGAATGGATCAAAGACATCAATGAAACTCAACACGTAACTGTAGGCTTTCCAATCCTGGCTGATCCAGACAAGTCCATCGCGAATGCCTATGGCATGATTCATCCCAATGCTTCGGAAACCTTTACAGTTCGCTCCCTATTCATTATTGGTCCAGACAAGAAAATTAAATTAACGATTACCTATCCCGCATCCACTGGGCGAAATTTTGTTGAAGTATTGCGGGTGATTGATTCCTTACAGTTGACAGCTAACTACAGTGTAGCCACGCCAGCCAATTGGGTAAATGGAGAAGATGTGATTGTGGTCCCGGCCGTTAAAACCGAAGATGCGCTGATCAAATTCCCGAAAGGATTGAAGATTGTGAAGCCCTACCTGCGCTATACGCCACAGCCTAACGATTGATTTGGTCTTCTATTAGGATCAACTAATCTATTTTAGCAAGATCATTCACGGTTTTGGAACCTAAGACCTTCAGGGTGGCATCTCGCACCGCCACCATGGTGGCATGTAAACCGCAATTTTTCTCATCGCAATTTTCGCAGCGCTCGTAAAAATTCAGGCTAGCGCAGGGCAGCATGGCAATGGGTCCCTCGATGTTTCGAATGATCTTTGCCAAAGGGGTTTGGATTGCCTCTTGGTTGATAAAATAGCCTCCGCCTTTCCCCTTTTTGCT
>CANHCD010000277.1 GCA_947458795.1 Cyclobacteriaceae bacterium
GCCCCTTTGTAGGGGATCAGAAACTGAAAAATCTGGTTCAACTTGCTTAGATTCTGCTTGTTGATCCTTCTTTTTTCTTCGGGCTCGAGCACAGTCCCTCGTTGCTTTGCCATAATTTAAGTAGCTATTGGATTGCAAAAGTACGGTTTTCAAGGCGGATTTGACTAGAAAACTTGGGAGGAACGCCATTCTAGGCCATCAATGCCCCAGCCGTTTGACCAAATCTTCACCCAAAGCTGCCGAATGCTTGAATCCATGACCCGAGCAGGCAGACACCCAAAGAAAATTCTTATCCCCAGCCATGGCTTCAATGAGAAATTGAGAATCCTCAGTAACCGTGTAAAAGCATACCGAAGTCTTGAGGAACTGTTTTTTCAATCCAAGCAATTTTCCCTCCACCTTAGTGTTCCAAAAAATTTCTTGCTCCTCAGCCGTCACTTCCCGATTCAACTGATCGGGATGGTCAACCTCCACAAAGGATTCGGAGGCCATTTTGATGCTCTTCCCATCCAAGGAAGGAAACCCATAAATAAAATCTTCTGGCGCAGGTCCATAGCCCCACATCCAAATCGGGTATTGCTGCCAATCGGTGTACCCCTCTTCTACCGCAAGCCAATACAGCACTTGACGGCAAATCTTAAGTTTCTTTGGGATGGGTAGCGGTAAAAAATCCTTCACCCATCCACCTGCACTGAGCACTACCTGTTTGGCTAGAATTTCTTTTCCCTCCACTTGAATTTGAAAATACTCACCCTGAGCTTGAATGGCGGTAACTTTGGATGAAGTCCAAACGGTAGCTCCTTGTTTTTGGGCTTGCTCCAGCTGGGTTCGTATCGCTACTTCAGGAAAGAGGTAGCCTGCCTCTTCTTCCCAGTACACCTTACCTGAGGGTGGTAGTAGAAAGGGGGGATAGCTTTCTTTAAACTCTTGAACCTCCAGAACTCGGTGTGAAATCTCCTGATTTTGAGCATAGCGAAGGGTACGCTCCCAAAAACCTTCGACTCCATGTTTGGACCAAGGATCCAGGCCAGAATCTAAAAGAATTCCCCCTGTTTTGGTTCGGATCCTCTGCCCAGATGCCGCTTCCAATTCGGCCCAAATCTCATGCGAACGCTTGGCTAGAGCCACATATTCCTCTCCTTCGCCCACTGCCAGACGGGTAATGCGCGTTTCGCCATGGCTCGAACCCATGGTATGAGGTGGTTCAAATTGGTCTATGCCCAAGGCAGCTATGCCTCGCTTGCTCAGCTGGTACAAGGTTGCACTCCCTACTGCTCCCAAGCCGATAACTACCACATCGAAATTAGATCCATTCATAGCGCCATATTACTACAAAAAGCAAACGAAAGAAAGGGTATAAAGGACTTAATCAACCCCGCATCTAAGTGCGCCTAATCCCTAGGCTAGAGTTCCTCTAAGGGGTCCACCTGAGCTGCAATCCATGCCGGACGCCATGAGGCTAAAAGGGTAATCGTTACCACTGCCAAACTAATCCATCCCAAATCAGGCCAATGAATTCGCACGGGATAGGCATCCACCACTCCAGAAGCAATGCCCAAGGAGATCAGCCCAAATTTTGCTTGAGCCCCTACCAGCAGTAGGCCCAAAATCAAACCTAAAATAGCTCCAGAAAAGGCAATCAAGGCCCCTTGCTTTAGGAAAATCCCTCGGATCAAGGAGTTTTTTGCACCCATGGATTTCAAAACTGCCAGGTCCTTTTTCTTTTCAATCGCCAGCATACTTAAGGAAAAGAAAATGTTAAAGGAGGCCAAAGCCAGAATAAAGGTGAGCGTCAAAAAAACAAAAAGCTTCTCCAGCTTCACAGTGCGAATCAGCGTAGCATGTTGTTCATCGGCATTTTTTACGGCAAAATCAGCCCCAAGATGTGCCTGCACTGCTTTCTGTACGGTGGAAATGGAGTATTCTGGGGACACCTTTAATTCAAGTGCCGTACGCTTTTGACCGTAGCCGAGTAGGTCCTTAAAAAAATCAAGTGGAACAAGGATGTATTCGTTATCCACTCCCTGCTCTATGCTGAAAAATCCTCGTGGCTCTACCTGCCCTGAAGCATAGAGTTGGTTTGGATCTAGGGAAGCTGCAGATTTGGGAGCTTTCGGGTAGTAGATGTTGAGAACAGAATTGATGTCGTCTAAGTTGACCGAAAGTGCAAAAGCTACCCCACGTCCAAGGATTGCGCCTGGCCGCATGCCTGTTCCCAAGGTAGTATCTCCCCAAAAATATCCTTTTGAGAAGCGCTCGTGTTCAAAGTAGTTGTCAGAAACTCCCTTGACTCGGGCGATATGTTGGTTGCCTCGGTATTCTAGGAGGGCATTGTCTTCAATCACTTCGGTAATGACTTCCACCCCTTCCACTTTTCGGATAGCAGTTAACCAATCCTCCGTTGCCACAAAACTTTTTCCAGCAACTGGTGTCACTTGGAGTTCGGAGTCAAAACTTGAAAAAAGTCCACGTATCAGATCCTCTAACCCATTGAACACGGACATCACTGCCACCAAAGCCATGGTACTGATGGCTACGCCTACCATCGAGATCAGGGATAAGATAGTGATGAAGTTTTGCTTCTTCTTGCTTCGGAAATACCTGCCTGCAATAAAAGAACTTGTGTTCACGAGTTAAATCGAAAGTTAATCCTCTTCCTCCTCCTCTTTGGGAGCAGGTGGAATGTGTAAATCTGAAATCACTTTATCCATGTGCTGCGCATAGGTGGCCGACTCATCTGAGAAAAACGCCAATTCAGGAATCACGCGAACAGACTTGCCGATGCGCTTCGCCAAAGCATGGCGAATTTCCTTTTTATGCTCGTTGATGGCATCAAATTGTGCCTTTGGGCTTGGCAGCAAAAAACTGAGGTAGGCTTTGGCAAATCCCAAATCAGGGCTCATCATTACCCGCGTAATGGTTACCAAAGTAGAGCCTACCAAGTGCTTGGCCTCTTTTTGGAAAATGTCGCCCAACTCTTTTTGAATTAATTTTGCGTATTTTAATTGTCTTTTGCTTTCCATCTGAAGTATTTATGATGCAAATTTAGCGAAATACTTGGGCATGCTTTAATTTCGAGTCAAAACCAAATCCCCCCTACCCACCTTGTTCAATTTTTTTAGAGTAAACGACCCCATTCGCCTAGTTGGAATTCTACTCTACCTGATCTTGTTTAGTGTAATCTCTTGGGTTTTTTTCTCATTTCCTAGCACGACTCCTGCATTGATGTGGATGGTTTTAGGGGAGCGATTGAGCGAAGGATACCTCCTTTATGTGGATGTCATCGATGACACAGGCCCGCTATCTGCTGGGGTATTCACTGGACTCCATCTTCTCTTTGGAAGAAGCCCGATTGCCTATGTCCTGCTCGGAAAAGTTTTTGTTTTGTTTCAGATTTACTACTGGAACAGCACCTTAATCAAGTATCGAGTATTTGATGAAA
>CANHCD010000278.1 GCA_947458795.1 Cyclobacteriaceae bacterium
CCTTGGTACCGACCTACCCGCATTGCTCACCTGACCAGTGGATCTGAGTACGGTTGGCGTACAGGCAACTCCAAATGGTCGCCAGCCTATCCTGACAACCTTCCTGCCACGCTCAATATTGGACAAGGATCACCAACAAATCTTATGTTTGGCGCAAAGGCCAATTTTCCAAGCAAATACAAAAAGGCTTTGTATGCATTTGATTGGAGTTTTGGAATCATCTATGCCATCCATTTGACTCCAAAAGGAGCAACTTATGAAGCTAATGCTGAAGAATTTATTTCAGGTGCGCCACTTCCGTTGACAGATGGAACGATTGGGCCGGATGGGGCCCTATATTTTGCCACGGGAGGACGAAGATTGGAATCGGACCTCTATCGCGTATACTACAAAGGAGAATTGGATGCCCATACGCCGCTTAAGGAAGCGGATCTCCCTCAAGAAGCTAAGTTGAGAAGAGAGCTGGAGCAGTTCCATTCCAAAGGAGCTTCTGCTGCAGGATTGGAAAAAGGGTGGAGCAACTTGAATCATCCGGATCGATTTGTGCAGTATGCTGCCCGCTTGGTTTTGGAACATCAGCCGATAGCCACTTGGAAGGCAAAAGCCCTGGCGGAAACAAATCCTACCTCGAAAATTCAAGCCATCTTGGCCTTGGCTCACCAGGGCACGGATGCAGATGCAGCCGGCATGTTGACAAGCCTGATGCAGGTGGATTATGCTGCACTTTCAGCGACTGATAAGCAAAACATCCTACGAACCATTGAAGTCATCTTGGCGCGCTACGATAAAGGAGCGACTGCTAGCAAGCCCCAATTGGTTGCCTATTTAGATCGTCATTATCCTGCAGATGACAACCTGCTCAACCGATCCCTTTCTATCTTGCTTGTACATCTGGATGCACCTTCGGTGGTAGGGAAGACCCTTGCGTTACTGAAGGATGCCAAAGACGATCCCAACTATCAAAAGACATTTACGGCCTCTTCTGATTTGATTTTCCGAAACCCACAATACGGCTTGGATATCGCCAACATGCTGGCCAATGTACCACCAGCACAGGCAACCTTCTATGCCAGCGTTTTGGGTGGTGCGGACAAAGGCTGGACTGCGGCCCAGCGAGACGAGTATTTTGGGTGGATCAAAAATGCCCTCACTGCTTATAAAGGAGGTAGAAGTTATGTAGGATTCCTCGATCGGACTCGAAAAATGGCCTTGGCTTCCGTGGATAAGGCTGATTTTGAAAAATACGACGAGCTGTCGGGAGGCAAATTATTGACCGAGAGCGGCAATGACTTGATGGACCAGTCCGTACAGCCCGAAGGTCCTGGAAGACGCTGGACAGTAGAGGAAGCAGAGCCTTTGGTAGCCAGCCTGGTAGGTCGGGACTTGGTAAAAGGAAAAGCCATGTATGCCGCCAGTCTTTGCCAATCCTGCCATACCATGCAAGGTGCAGGTGGGGCGATTGGACCGGATTTGAGCCAGTTGGGAACGCGCTTTTCGCCTAAGGACATCCTAGTGGCTACGCTGGATCCGAATGCTACCATCTCCGATCAATACCATGCTACTGTTCTTGAACTCAAAGCTGGGGGATCCTTGCTTGGAAAAATCACAGATGAGGATGCGCAAAATTACTACCTCTCTCAGAACCCATTTGCTCCGGCAGATATCAAAAAGGTGCCAAAAAATACCGTTTCGCTCAAGAAGAATTCAGATATATCCATCATGATGCCGGGTCTTGTCAATCGACTCAATGAGGAAGAATTGAAGGACTTGATGGCCTATTTGATTTCGGGAGGCAACGCAAACCATGCCGTGTACAAACAACCACTTACACAAAAATGATTCGCAAGATGACACTCAAAATTTGGGGGGTCCTAGGCTTGCTGATGCTCGCCTCCTGGATATCCTGGACCTTGTCCTTAGACTCCAGCAGTTCAGCACAGGCATCTGAGCAGCAGGCTGACTTCATCTCTCTTTTTGATGGGAAAAGTCTCGATGGATGGGAATTTGATCCGGTCTACTGGTCGGTAAAGGACGAGGCTATCGTGGGAGAAATTACTCCTTCAACGGTTCTTAAGAACAATACCTTCATCATCTGGAAGGGGGGAGAGCTCGGGGATTTTGAGTTGAAGGTGGATTTTTGGATTTCAGAAAAAGGAAACTCCGGGGTGCAATACCGAAGCGATCGCTTCACGGAGTTGCCCTATGCCCTACGAGGCTACCAGGCAGACATTGATGGGGGCAATCTCTACACGGGCCAAAACTACGAAGAGCGAAAGCGGACTACTTTGGCTTACCGAGGTCAGAAGACTCGAATTGCTTCGGCACCAGACTCCATCTCCTCAATTGGTGGATATGTTAGCAACAATGCCTGGAAAGGATTGGTCCTGGTAGATGAGCTGGGCGATCGCGCTGCCTTAGGGAACCTGATCAAAAAAGGGGAATGGAACACGATTCATATCGTAGCCAAGGGTAATCTGATGAAGCATTTTGTCAACGGCACGCTGATGAGTGAGGTACTGGACGAGGATGCTAAAAATAGAAAATTGAGCGGTTTATTTGGTTTTCAAGTTCATGTAGGCCCTCCCATGAAGGTAATGTTTAAGAATATTCTCTTGAAAAAGGGATAGGGAAGACTAGCCCAATCATGGGTTTTACGGAATAAAAAATGAAGCATAAGGATTCTCAAAATTGGAAGCATACCCTCTCCAACTCCCAGCAACTGGGAGGTATTGAAACTTCCGTTTTGGACAATGGAGCAGGTCGAGGAGTTCGTATCGCTTGGATCAATACGGGAACTGGACTTCGCTACAAGGTGGTGCTTGACCGTGGGATGGATATTTTGGATGCCTTTCACAATGAACATAGCCTGGCCTGGATTTCTCATGCTGGCCTCACCGCTCCCCAACCATTTTCTAACCAAGGCATCGATTGGCTACGCACCTTTGGTGGAGGCTTGTTGACTACCTGCGGATTATCCAATGCAGGTCCTCCCAATTCCGATGCGAATGGATCTCGAGGATTGCATGGCAATTATTCCAACCTATCCGCCGAACTAATCTCCATCAAGCAGCCAGATATTTTCTCTGGGGATTTGGGGTTTGAGTTGGTTGGGAAAGTTACCGAAAGCAGCACCTTCGGTCCAAGTTTGGAACTCGTTCGACGGATCTCCGGAACAATCGGATCGGCAGAAATTAGGATACAGGACCAAGTCACAAATCGAGGGAATGCAAAAGCTCCTCACATGCTCTTGTACCATATCAATTGTGGATGGCCATTGATTGATGAAGGAACGCGAATTGTCTGGCAGGGTGAGTTGCAACCGAGACTTGGAGAGTCGGATATTCGTCAAAATTCCAGAAAAGATGGATTCAGACACTGTCCAGCTCCTATGGACAGCCATGCTGGCTTTGGGGAAGAGGTAGCCTTTATTGATCCGCA
>CANHCD010000279.1 GCA_947458795.1 Cyclobacteriaceae bacterium
CTGTACTGCCTCAAAAAAATTCAGTTCCTGGCTCATTTGTTTCTTTTAACTTTTTTTGATTGGTAAAGATGGCCAAAATTTTGAAGTTTACGTTTCAGAATTTAACGTCTGTAGCCTATGTTTTTTACATTGATTCGCTTGCAATACCTAAAGAGCATCCGCTCCACGAGTTTTGCAAAAAGTGCCCTCGCCACTGGATTTTTGGTATTTATTGCCCTGCTGCTCCTGAGTTATGTGTTTTTCGCAGGCTTATTTCTGGGGCGAATTATCGACATGCTTGCTGAGGGCAAAGAACCCATCGCCTTTCTCAACTCCCTACTCATTTACTTTTTCTTAGGGGAGTTTATGTACCGCTACTTCGTGCAGAAGTTACCGGTGGTGGATCTAGAAAGTTTGCTTCACCTCCCTATCGGGAAAAAGAAAATCGTGTCCGTCTTGTTGCTGCGCTCCTTCTTGTCACCGCTCAATGTCATCGCCTTGCTGCTATTTCTTCCCTTTGGGGTGGAGGCAGTGCAGGAGGAATATGGGGTGCTGGGACTGGTATCCTGGTTGGGTACTTTGCTGTGCTTGAGTTGGTCTTTGCACTGGTTTATGCTCTGGTTTAAGCAGCGCTATGAGGATAGTCTTATCGGTTTGGGGGTGGTGTTTCTAGTGGTGCTGCTATCCGGAGGATCTACCTATATGGGTTGGTTCAATGTAGGCGCGCTCCTCGCTCCCTTTTTTACTGCGGCTACTCTCAGCATTTTCCCGTTGGTGGGGATGCTCCTGCTGCTTGGATTGGTTTATGCGCTTTCGTACCGGTATTACCTAGCGCATGCCTACTTGGAGGAACTCGGGGAGGAGGAGGAGTACCGGGTAGCGGGGCAAAGTTTTGGCCTTTTTTCCCGATTTGGGATGGCAGGGGAGTTGGCCAACCTGGAGTGGAAGTTGATTTTGCGACATAAGAAAAGTCGCACCTATCTGATGCTATCGGCCTTTTTTCTGTTGTACGGATTGATCTTTTACACCAATCCAGCCTATCAAAGTGAAACGGGGATATCGCCCATCTATATTTTTGTGGGAGTGTTCATCACGGGGATTTTTATGATTCAGTATGGACAGCTGTTTCTGAGTTGGAACTCGGCCAACTTTGATTTCTTCATTCAGCGCAAAGGAGGATTGGAAGCCTTGGTTCGTGCCAAATACCTGCTATTCCTGGGTATTTCTGGGGTTTGCTTTTTGGCATCCGTGCCCTATGTGTATTTTGGTTGGGAGATTTTACTCGTGCATCTGGCCACCTTCCTATTCAACTGTGGCATTTTGATTCATGTGATCATTTACGTGGCCTTGTGGAAGCCCAAGCCCATGGATCTCAACAAGGGGGCCATGTTTAATTACGAGGGGGTAGGTGCCGCCCAGTTTTTGATCATTATCCCATTGATGGCGGGGCCGTATTTGGTGTACCTCCCTTTTTCTTACCTGATCAATGACTATGCAGGCTTGCTTGCCTTGGGATTGACTGGACTGGCAGGGATCCTTGCCTTCCGCCCACTTTCACGCATCATTACCAATCGCCTTCTGGCCAACCGTTACGAAATATCTTCTTCCTTCCGACAAGAACTATGATACAGGTCTCTCAACTCAAAAAACAATACAAAGAAGCCGTCGTGCTGGACATACCCGATTTGCTTATCTCCAAGGGGGAGTGCTTTGGGCTGGTGGGCAACAATGGTGCAGGCAAGACCACCTTGTTCCGCATCCTGTTGGACTTGGTGCGTGCAAGCTCCGGTCAGGTGACTTTCCAGGGGGAAGATGTAAGCAAAACTGAGACTTGGAAATCCCAGGTGGGTGCTTACCTGGATGAGCAGATGCTCTTGGCATTTTTGACGCCTGACGAGTACTTCGAAACCTTGCGCAAGATCTATGGACTTTCTACAGCCGACCTGGAATTGCATTTGAGCAAGTTCGAGGAACTGTTTAATGGGGAAGTGCTGGGCAAGAAAAAGTACATCCGGGACCTGTCCAAAGGAAACCTTAAGAAGGTGGGTATCGCAGCAGCCCTGCTCGGTCACCCACAGGTAGTGCTCTTGGATGAGCCTTTTGAAAACTTGGATCCGAGTTCCCAGATTCGCTTGAAGAAGTTGATCTTGTCTGAGTTGGAAGCTTCCAAAATCACCTTTTTGATCTCCAGTCACGACCTAAACCATGTTACCGAGATCTGTGACCGCATCGTGCTGCTAGAAAAGGGAAAGGTCATCCGAGACTTGCGCGAGAAGGGGGAAATGCTGAAGGAGTTGGAAGCGTATTTTGTGGGGTAGTTAAGAATAGTCAGCTGGCATCAAAATGAGAAATTTTACAGCCCGATAAGCTGGCAACTCTTCCTATTGGGCCAATTTATTTTTTGATTTTTATCCTCTGAAGATTCGGGGGATAATTAAAATTGGCAACTAGTTAAAAAGATCTAACGGCGCGAACATGATATGTGTTTTGCTTTATGCCAAGGCCCTGACTGCCTTGATAATTTGAGTTATTGACCCACTGGCCCCACGCGTTTATGTTGCTGGACTCCGAAGAGCTCCAATAGATTTCCCCCAACATACCTAATACATTTCTATTTAAGTACAATTTATTTAACTCATCTCTACTTGGTAAATACCAATCCGTATAGCCTCCTCCATTATGGTCTCTTGCTATTCGTGCTGCATAACTACTTGTAACAGGTGCTCCTTGACTATCAATAATTGTATTTGTATTGGCTAACCCAGTTCCTACAGCAGTTCCTATTGCTCCAGTGTTGGTAAAAAAATTATTATACCACTGAATTCCTGTACTTTGATCTGAGGTTGATGCAATTAAACCATGTTGCGCATTTTCATCATAACCAAGATCTCCAGGAATCAATATATAAACCACCTTTCCACCAAAAGCTGATTGTCCAACAACTAGTTCTAGAGGAATAGAAGATGGGCTACCAATCAAATTTGTCCATTGCGAACCATTGTATACCTGTAATTCTCCGGCGCTATCACAATTGCTGCATCTACAATTGGTACACCACAAAACTAATCCAGCAGCAGGTGAGCTAATCGAATTTCTTTGAACATAAGTCATACGAGGTGGAAGAAATCCTTTCGTAGTTGAATTTGCTTCCAATACAGCAGAAGCGCTAGCAGCCGATGATGCACCTACGATTACTTTGCCATTGACCGTTGCACTAGTTAAGGTGCCCACACTAGTTAAATTAGATAAAGTGGTTAATGTAGAATTACTCGTTGCTGTTATATTTCCCGCCGTGGTTGCTGTAGTAGCACTGGTCGCGGTTGCTGCATTTCCAGTTATACTTCCAACTATAGGATTGGTTACCGTTAAGTTTGCTAAAGTCCCAACACTCGTTAAACTAGAGCCTGTTATTGTTGACTTTAAAGTAGTA
>CANHCD010000280.1 GCA_947458795.1 Cyclobacteriaceae bacterium
AACAACATGTCACAAAACATTCAAATTACCCTTCCCGATGGTTCGGTGAGGGACTACGAACAAGGCATTACCGGACTACAGATTGCTGCAAGTATCAGCGAGGGTTTGGCTCGGAATGTGCTTGCAGCCAAGGTTAATGGAGAAGTTTGGGATGCTTCCCGTCCCATCACGAGCCATTCCCGTTTGCAATTGCTTACCTGGAACGATTTAGAGGCCAAGAGCACCTTTTGGCATTCCTCAGCACACTTGATGGCTGAGGCATTGGAAGACCTCTATCCCGGCGTAAAACTTGGCATAGGACCTGCCATTGAAACGGGCTTTTACTACGATGTGGACTTTGGAGACCACAAGTTGGACGGGGAGGAGCTTGAGAAAATTGAGAACAAAATGCTTGAGTTGGCAAGACTCAAGTCAGACTATATCCGCAAGGAAATTTCAAAAAAGGATGCGGTAAGCTATTTCCAGCAAAAAGGAGACGAGTACAAGCTCGATCTTTTGGAAGGATTGGAAGACGGTACGATCACGTTTTACGAGCAGGGCAATTTCACAGACCTCTGCCGTGGGCCACACATCCCGAATACAGGTTTTATCAAAGCGGTCAAGCTGACCAACATTGCAGGAGCTTACTGGAGAGGGGATGAGAAGCGTAAGATGCTTACCCGTATCTATGGAGTGACCTTCCCCAAGGCGCAGGAGTTGAAGGATTACTTAACCTTGCTTGAAGAGGCTAAAAAGCGCGACCACCGAAAGTTGGGTCGTGAATTGGAGCTATTTACCTTCTCTGAAAAAGTGGGCATGGGACTTCCTTTATGGCTTCCCAAGGGAACACTTTTGAGAGAGCGTTTGATTGGCTTTATGAAAAAAGCCCAAGACAAGTCAGGCTACCAGCAGGTAACCACCCCGCACATTGGCCACAAAGCCTTGTACGAGACTTCTGGGCACTACGAAAAGTACGGCAAGGATTCTTTTCAGCCGATTGCGACGCCACACGAAGGGGAGACCTTCTTGTTGAAGCCGATGAACTGCCCGCATCACTGCGAGATATACAAATACAAGCCACGGTCTTACAAGGACCTGCCCATCAGATATGCCGAGTTTGGTACCGTTTACCGCTATGAGCAGAGTGGTGAATTGCATGGCTTGACCCGAGTTCGAGGATTTACCCAGGACGATGCACACATTTTCTGTCGCCCTGACCAGGTAAAAGAAGAGTTTATCAAGGTAATTGACTTGGTGTTATATGTCTTTAAGGCCTTGGGCTTTACAGAATATACTGCTCAGATATCCCTACGTGATCCTGCAAAAAAAGAGAAGTACATCGGTTCGGATGAGGCTTGGGATAAGGCTGAGGCTGCAATTATTGAAGCTTCTGCTGAAAAGGGCTTGGAGACGGTAACTGAATTGGGTGAGGCTGCATTTTATGGACCGAAGCTTGATTTCATGGTGAAGGATGCTTTAGGGAGGAAATGGCAGTTGGGTACCATTCAAGTGGATTACCAGCTACCGGATCGATTCCAGTTGGAATACATTGGTTCGGACAACCAGAAGCACCGTCCTGTAATGATTCACCGAGCGCCTTTCGGATCATTGGAGCGCTTCGTCGCCGTGCTGATTGAGCACTGTGCTGGAGACTTTCCATTGTGGTTGGCCCCGGAGCAAATCAATATTTTACCGATTTCTGAAAAATTTATTTCATACGCTGAAGAATTGAAGTTGACTTTGGATGAAGCAGGAATTACGGGTACGATAGACAATCGTGATGAGAAGATTGGTCGTAAGATTCGAGATTCAGAGGTTAGAAAAGTGCCATTTATGCTTATTGTGGGGGAAAAGGAACAAGAGGAAGGAAAAGTAGCTGTACGAAAGCATGGCCAAGGAGATCTGGGAGTTTTCAGTCCAGAGGAATTTATTCAGTATTTTAAGGGGATTATTTCCGAATCATTAGCCAAAGAATAGCCTAGAAATGGGATTCCATTTTTTGGATTCGAAATAATTCCGATATTTGCAGGCCAAATTAATTAAAACAAAAACAGCTAACTTGAATCAAAGACCGTATCAACCGAGGGGTAGACAAGAAGAACCTTACAAGATCAATCAAAAGATCAGAGTACCTGAGGTGCGAGTAGTGGGTGATTTTGTGGAAGGCGGTAATGCCGTGCTTCGTACAGAAAAGGCCATTCAGCTCGCTGAGGAAAACGATTTAGACTTAGTCGAGATCTCTCCAAACGCAGATCCACCGGTTTGTAAGATCATTGATTATGCGAAGTTTAAGTTCGAGCAAAAGAAGAAGCAGAAGGAAATCAAAGCCAATGCTGCGAAGGTTGTTTTAAAGGAAATTCGATTTGGACCGAATACAGATGACCACGATTTCAATTTCAAATTGAAGCATGCCATCAGTTTTCTAAAGGAAGGAGCTAAAGTAAAAGCGTATGTACACTTTGTAGGGCGTAGTATTGTCTTCAAGGAGCGTGGAGAAATGTTGCTTTTAAAGTTTGCTCAAGCCTTAGAAGATGTAGGGATTGTGGAACAGATGCCAAGACTGGAAGGAAAGCGAATGAATATTTTCATTGCGCCGAAGCCAGGTAAAAAGTGATTTCAACAACTATAAATACAGTAAAATGCCAAAAGTAAAAACTAAATCCAGTGCAAAAAAGCGGTTTACCCTCACCGGTACCGGCAAAATCAAAAGGAAGCACGCTTTCAAAAGCCATATCCTTACGAAGAAATCTACCAAGCGTAAGCACAACCTAACCAAAGCTGGTTTGGTGCATGAGTCTGACGAGGGTAGAGTAAGAGACATGTTGAGAATCTGATTTTCAGAATTGTCTTAGATTAAACAGGTTTATTTATTCACCAGATGCGTTGGTCACTAAGCTCCTAACAAGGGACACCACGAGTCAAAAAACAAAACACTATGCCTAGATCAGTAAACGCGGTAGCGTCAAGAGCAAGAAGAAAAAAGGTTTTAAAGGCCACTAGAGGTTACTTCGGAAGAGGTAAAAACGTGTGGACTGTAGCCAAAAACAAGTATGAAAAAGGTCTTCAGTATGCATACAGAGACCGTAAAGCGAAGAAAAGAGAATTCAGAGCTTTGTGGATTCAGCGTATCAATGCAGGAGCGAGAGCTCATGGAGTATCTTATTCTCAGTTGATGGGATTGTTGAAGAAAGCAGAAATCGAACTAAACAGAAAGGTTTTGGCTGACTTGGCAATGAATCATCCTGAGGCATTCAAAGCTGTAGTTGAAAGAGTAAAATAAGGCCGGCACTGCCTTATTTTGCGAAAGCCTCCCGAATAGGGAGGCTTTTTTTATGTTCTATCCGCCTAGTGGCTTCCTTATTCTTTGCTCAGTATTTTTCGAATAAACTCACGGCCCACACCTATTTTC
>CANHCD010000281.1 GCA_947458795.1 Cyclobacteriaceae bacterium
AAAAACGAATACTACAGGCAGCTTGAAAAGGCCCAACGTGGTAACGAACTATCTGAATGGATTAGATACTTCGTCAACATCATCGTTGAAGGGCTAAAGTTTGCTCAAAAAACGGTCGATTTCACACTCGTAAAATCGAAGTATTTTGATCACTATTCGAATCAATTAAACCCCATTCAACTTAAAGTGATTCAACGGATGTTTTCTGAAGGACCTTCAGGATTTGAAGGCGGTATGACTGCATCTAAATACAGTCGATTAACTCGCGTGTCTAAAGCAACAGCTACAAGACATCTAGCAGATCTTGTTAAGGTAGGTTCCTTAGTTGTTCAGGGGCAAGGACGGTCTACCAGATACCACCTAAATTTTGATGAACTTTAGCTCGCTGTCGGAGGTCAAATCCTTAAGTCAATTTCCTGGGCTTCCCGATTTCACTTCGTTGCATCGGGACCCAATAGAAGTTGCAGCCGGAACTTACTATTTTAATGAATTAGGTCCTCAATACATAATAGAGTGTTGAATGTTTCAACTTAGAGGAGCCTAACACGTTTTTCGGTTTTCTTGTACTAATTAGAGTAAGGCATGCAGGTAATTTGCAGTGTCTTTAAGTCCATTTTTTCGAAACCTATCTAAAATCTCAAATTCATCAAGGTTAGGATTTGTTCTATTTAGAACAAGAGCCCTAAAGGCTTCGATTGCGAGTTCGTTATTGAGATCTATTGTATCTGTTAGAAAGTCGTCAGCCGTTTTGGCTGTTAAACCAAAACTAGACAGGTACTCATTTGGGAAATCTTTGATATTATTTGTCACAATTACGTGGGCATTCGTTTTGATTGCTGCTGCAAGAACGTGTCGATCTTTTTCATCTGGCAATTTAAGGGAGTCAACTAATGTTTCATAGTTTTCAATGAGCGCATCAGGAAATGCTCGCTGAGCTGCAGAAATTCTTTTTTTGATCTCTTCATCGGGAATATGTTTCCTTTTCATCACATTTTCCCATTCTGAGAAAATATGTTTGCTCCATTTTGGAGTAAAAAGGTCATATGAAGCGAACCAAAAAAGCAAATCTCTTATATCAATCGGATAAATGACATTAGTGTCGAGGACACAAGTAAATCTTAAACTATGAATCATATAATCCTGATTCTTCGTCAGCCTTCATTATTTCTATTAAGAGCTTCCTTTGTTCTGTTTTAACTTTCTTTTTGTATTCAAGCACATCCTGGTATTTAATTCTTCTGTGCTTACCTATTTTGGTAAACTTAATTTCCCCATTTTCCAAAAGTTTAATCAAGTGTGGTCTTGAACATCCAATTAGCTCAGCCGCCGCTTGAGTCGTAATTTCAGTGGCAATTGGAACAATTGAAATTAGCTTACCTTGACTAGTCGCCTTAAGAATTTTAGCAAGAAGCTTTAGAGAATTTAGTGGGATTTTGATCCTTTCTTTGGTTTCTTCAATCTCGATTTCAGGATAGTCAGATTGAATTTGGCTCAGAGCTGAGTCTAGGGCATCATATGACTCCATCGCGGTCTTCTGCTCTTCCTTTGTCGGTCTTATAATTTCATCTATGCTGTCCATGAATATTTATTTTGTTTTTACAAATAAACGAAATATTCGAAACATCATTCATTTATTTCGATTTTATTTTAAGTGAAAGATTGTGGTCTTGTAAGGCTATCCAAGAACATACGTTCATATAGGGGACTACACAGGAATATAAAATCTAAGTTGTCGCAACTAAAAAAAGCCGATCCGCTTGTCTGCGGCAGGACCGCTTGCTCCCTCTCCTAGGCTTCCCAATTTCACTTCCTTTCATCGGGACAAACCTCTATAGGTGATTCAATCTTTATGATAGATACAACAGGTTTGTCAGTTGAAAAAATAACCCTATTTTTAACTGACAAACCTTGTTACTTTGACCACATTATTTAAAAATCCTGTTATGAAGAAATGTTTAATCATTTTTTGTTGCCTATTTATTTTTTCTGATGGGTTCTCTCAGGAAAAAATTGAAAAGGCAGTTGCTGATCGTGTAGAGTTGTTCCGTCAGGCCATGGTTTCGGCTGATGAAAATTCATTGAACGAGATGACAGCTGAAAGGCTTAGCTATGGCCATTCTGCAGGATATGTTGAGGGGAAAGCCGAATTTATTCGTAAGCTAACAAGTGGAGAAAATGACTTTATTTCAATAGCTCTTAGTGATCAAACCATCAGTGTAAGCGGTACTGTTGCAGTAGTTCGCCATCGTTTGGAAGCAAAGATAACTGACAATGGCAAGCCGAATGAGGTTAAATTACACGTGTTGATGGTATGGCAAAAGCAAAATAAAGAATGGAAACTTGTTGCAAGGCAAGCTGTGAAGATCATTCCCTAAAATCTTTAGAAATTAGTGTAAGTACCCCTTTTTTCGAACTACTTATACCTTGGAATTTAAGGCAGGGAATTAGCTTTTAATTCACTTCCTTGCATCGGGACCCAATAGGCGCACAAAAAAACCGGTCCGTTGCGGAAGCCTGCCCCGCAGAATTGCAGGTCCGCCGCGGCGGATTCTCTCGCAAAGGCGCCAAGACGCAAAGAAATCTAACCGCTCTTTGCCTGCCTACCGCAATCATGGTTTTGAAAGTACTTGGTACTTGGTACTTCGTACAATCTTGATACTTGCTACTTGGTACTTGGTACTTTTTTCAAATCGTAAACAACTTTTGAATCACCTTCATCGGCAAAAACATTCTTCCACTATCGGGGAGCTTTATAAATCCATACTTTTCATAAAACTGAGTCGCTTTAGCGTTTATGGGATCCACCACCACGGCCATAGCACCAATACTTACCGTGGACAAGGTATAGGCACGTTCCAACGCATCCAAAAGTAATTCTTCCCCTAATCCGGTACCCTTTGCGCTGCTATCTCTAGCCAACCTTCCGAGTAGAATGACCGGTGCATTGTAGGATGTGGGCACTTGATTTCGGTATACCTCGGGGATAGTGTCTCTCCCAAGGCTTTCAGAAGCCAAGGTATAATAGCCAATCACGCGGTTACCTGCGTCTGTCTTTACAAAACATACGGATACCTTCCTTTTTATGTCTTGGCTAACTTGGGTTTTAAGGTAATTGGTAAGAGACTCCTCTTCGCATGCAAAGTGCGTTCGGTCATGAGCAGCATCCAGAAGCAGTACGCTCACCTTAGGCTTTCTTTAATTTATGCTTTTGAGCTGCTTCTCGGAGATTTTGATTGGGTTCGAGATCGGCAAACACCGCAGTGAAAAATAGTTCTCGGTCTCTTTCAGATGCCAAGACCTTGTTGTGCTTTGCCACAATTTCTTCGGCTTCTTTCTTCACAATTCGGACCACAAAACTGCTGAAGGACTTG
>CANHCD010000282.1 GCA_947458795.1 Cyclobacteriaceae bacterium
CTAATCCGATCAATAAATAATTCATAAAATAAGGATTCAACTGGGTAAAAATAAAAAATCCTGCTCGGTAAAGAGCAGGATTTCAAAAAGAGAAAAGAAAGAATTATTCACCTTTCTTTCCACGAAGTGCTCTTGGAATACCAATGGTGACGATGGATACGTTTGGAGAAGTTAAAATCTCGAATCCTTCTGCCTTTACTTCAGCCACCTTGAATGATTTGCCAAGGTCTAGGTTAGAAATATCTACTACTACGTAATCAGGAAGGGTTTGAGCCAATCCTTTTACTTTTAGTTTTCTGGTTTTGAACTCTAGTTTACCACCTTTTGCAATACCAGGTGAACTTCCTTCTACTTTGATAGGAATTTCAAATTTGATGGTCTTGTCGTTGGTGTAGGCCATGAAGTCTGCATGAAGCAATACTTCACTCACTGGGTGAAACTGTGCTTCTTTCAAGACAGCCTTGATGATTCTACCTTCAATGTTCAACTCAACAAGGTGAACATCTGGCGTGTAAATCAGGTCTCTAAAAAGAATCGCTGGGGAATAGAAATGTACTTGATCAGGAATGCCTGGTCCATAAACTACGCAGGGAACATTGCCGGCATCTCTGATTTCATTCAAAGCAGCACTGTCGAGATTTGCTCTTTTAAACCCTATAATCTCTAGTGTTTTCATGTATTTGTATTTTAAAATTGGTTTTAAATAAATAAGGAACTGATGGAGGTGTGACCAGTCACTGCATGTATGGCCTTGCCAAACAATTCTCCAACACTCAGTACCTTGATTTTAGAAGATGGATGTTTTAATGGAATAGTGTCTGTAATAACTAGTTCCTCCAACATCGAATTTTCTATGTTTTCGTAAGCTTTTCCAGAAAGTACACCGTGAGTCACGATGGCTCGTACTGAATTAGCTCCCTTTTCTAAGATGATTTGAGCAGCCTTACATAAGGTTCCTGCAGTATCCACCAAATCATCTACGAGAATCACATCCTTTCCTTCTACATCTCCAATCACCTGCATGGAAGCGATCTCGTTGGCTCTTTTTCTGTGCTTATCACAGACCACCATTTCTACTTCAAAGTGCTTTGCGAAAGACCTTGCTCTTCCAACACCCCCCATATCGGGAGCAGCGAAAATCATGTCATTTAAGCGAAGCGTATTCAAATAGGGTGCAAATATAGCAGAACCATTTAAATGGTCCAATGGAATATCAAAAAAACCTTGGATTTGGCCTGCATGCAAGTCGCAAGCCATGATGCGGTCCGCCCCAGCAGAGGTTAGCATATTGGCAATGAGCTTGGCTGCAATGGATACGCGTGGTCTATCCTTTCGGTCCTGACGTGCATAGCCAAAGTAGGGGATTACTGCACATACTTTGTAGGCGCTGGCTCGTTTTGCAGCATCAATCATCAAGCACAATTCGAGCAGGTTGTCACTCGGAGGGTTGGTGCTTTGAATGATGAATACCGTGCAACCACGAATCGATTCGTCAAAACTAGGTGACATTTCCCCATCGCTGAATCTGGATAGGGTCATTTCTCCTAATTTTTTACCATAGCTTTTGGCGATTTTTTGTGCCAAATCTATGCTATTGGAGCCTGCAAAGATTTTTACCTCGGACATTGGAATCAAGGGGAGTTTGAAGGAAAGGTTGGAAAAGGATAGGTAAACAAAAGTAATGATTTTGGGGAAAGGATTGTGCTCTGAAAACTACTGGCAAAAGAAAAATTTCAAGCTAGGTTTGACTCACTCATTTTTTGGAATTGGAGAGTCGTTTGGTGCGGATGAATTTAATTTCAGCAATTCATTTTACTATTTTTCCGACCCTGTAAAAAATGGATGGCAGGACTAATTTTCGGACTTTTTCCAAATCAAAGGGTTAAATTGGGAAGGTATAATTAACTGTATTCATGAAAAAAATAGTTCTTTTCATCCTGTTGGCCTTGCTTGTGCCGCTAGCCTTGCTTGCGCAGACCATTCCTACTCCCAAGGAGCATTTTGGATTTACCATCGGTGAACCGTACATGCTTGCTAATTTCACGCAAACGGAAGCCTACTTCAAAAAAGTAGCTGAGCTCTCAGATCGAGTGGAGTACCGAAGTATTGGGCAAACTGAGTTTGGTCGTGAGCAACCACTTTTGGTGATTACTGCGCCCAAAAATTTTCCTGATTTAGCGCGCTACCAAGAAATTTCTAGAAAATTGGGTAGAGCGGAGATTTCTGAAGCCGAGGCTAAGGCACTCTCCAGTCAAGGAAAGCCCATCGTATGGATTGATGGGGGACTGCATGCCAATGAGGTAGTAGGAGCACAGCAGTTGATCGAGACGCTCTATGAACTGGCTTCCAAAAACGATGCGGAGACGCTTCGAATTTTGGATGAGGTCATCATCCTGCTGGTGCATGTGAATCCCGATGGCATGGAGATTATGTCCAATTGGTACATGCTTCCTTCGGAAAAGGCCAAGCGGAATAAAAATATCCCTGTGCTGTATCAGAAGTATGTGGGGCACGACAACAACCGAGATTTTTTCATGAACAATATGAAGGAGTCCACCAATATTTCCATGCAGCAATACGTGGAGTGGATGCCTCAAATTATTTACAACCACCACCAGGCAGGTCCTGCCGGCACTGTGGTAGCTGGACCTCCTTACCGTGATCCATTTAACCATGTTTTTGACCCTTTGATTGTCACTAGCCTAGATGCAGTGGGAGCAGCCATGATCAATCGACTGCACCAAGAAGAAAAGCCTGGGTTTGCGCGCTTGGATGGATCCGTATTTTCTACTTGGTGGAATGGAGGGCTTAGAACCACTCCGTACTACCACAACATGATTGGTATTCTTACGGAGATCGTGGGAGACCCTTCTCCCTATTCGATTCCCTTGGTTCCAGATCGTTTGATTCCTAATAATGGCAATCCATTTCCGGTGACTCCTGGAGCATGGCCTTTCCGTCGCTCCATCGACTACTCGGTGTCTATGAATTACGCGATACTCAATCATGCGGTGCGGCATGGGGATGAGCTGCTTTACAACTTCTATTTGATGGGCAAAAAATCCATCGAAAGAGGCAATACGGATACTTGGACCCGCTATCCAAAATATGCACAGGCTATTCAAAATTCCTTTGAGGCCAGTAAGGGTAAGCCCGCAGGTGATGACCCTGAAGAGGCCTATTTTGGAAATAGATCAGGCATTCCTTTGGCTTTCTACGACTCGGTCTATGCAGATCCTGAAAAACGAGATCCCCGCGGATACATCCTGTCTGCCGACCAGGCGGATTTCCCTACGGCCGTCAAGTTTTTGAATGCCTTGATTAAGTCGGGCATTTTGGTGCATCGGGCTACAA
>CANHCD010000283.1 GCA_947458795.1 Cyclobacteriaceae bacterium
CTAGCCTTGGTGGCTGAGCCGATGGTGGTAGCTGGGGGAGAAGCCTGTAAAAACGACCCAGATGCCTACCAGCAGGTGGTGGAGGCTACCAATAGCTTTGGCATCGACCGGCATTCCTACATCGCTGCGATAGGCGGTGGAGCAGTGCTCGACATGGTAGGCTTTGCTGCAGCGATCTCCCATCGAGGGATTCGCCTGATTCGCATTCCCACCACGGTGTTATCCCAAAATGATTCTGCTGTAGGTGTCAAAAACAGCATCAATGCCTTTGGCAAAAAAAATTACCTGGGCACCTTTACTCCGCCTTTTGCGGTGCTCAATGATTTTAACTTTTTGGAAAGCTTAGAAGATCGAGATTGGAGATCCGGGATTTCGGAGGCAGTCAAAGTGGCGCTGATCAAAGACCTTGAGTTTTTTGAGTGGCTTGAAAAAGAAGCTGCAGCTCTTGCTCGCCGAGAGATGGAGCCCATGAAGGAACACATCATCCGCAGTGCACAGCACCACATGGCACACATTGCAGGGGCAGATCCCTTCGAGTTTGGCTCGAGTAGACCGCTGGATTTTGGGCACTGGGCAGCACACAAATTGGAAAAATTGAGCGACTTTCGAATTCGCCATGGAGAGGCAGTTGCCATAGGCATTGCACTGGATTCGGCCTATTCCTTTTTGCAAGGACGTATCGGAGAAGGGGACTTGATTCGTATTTTCAACTTGTTTCATAACTTGGGGCTGTCTCTTTATGCCCCAGAACTTCAAGAAGAAGCCTTGCTTCAAGGCTTGAAAGAATTTCAGGAGCACCTAGGAGGAAAGCTGACAGTCATGTTACTCGATGCCTTGGGAAGAGGCGTGGAAGTGCATGAGATGGATTCCAATTTGATTGTGAAAGCTTTACATCTCCTTCAGAACTGGGAAGACCGGCATGCGCTCCGGTGATGCGCTAATTTTTGCCTATGAAAATTAAGGACATCCACCTGAGCTATTGCAGCAACATCCATGCTGGGGAAAGTTGGGACGCCACCTTTCGAAATCTGAAAATATACATTCCTGAAGTGAAGAAGCGCTTGGAACACAAGGGCCCTTTTGGGATTGGTCTTCGGCTTTCTCATGAAGCGGCAGTGGTATTGGAGCGGCCTGATATCCTTCAAGAATTTCGAGATTGGTTGAAACAGACCAACGCCTACGTGTTTACGCTCAACTGTTTCCCTTACGGGGGCTTTCACCGTACCAAGGTGAAGGAACAGGTTCATGCTCCAGATTGGACCACGGAAGCAAGGCTAGCCTATACCCTCCGATGCTTCAGAATATTGGCCCAGCTGCTTCCCGAAGGGGTAGAAGGAGGAATTTCCACCTCTCCGCTGACGTACAGGCATTGGTTTGCTACTGATTTGGAAAAGAATGAGGCCTTTGAAAAAGCAACTGCGCATTTGATAGCCGTGGTAGTAGAGCTGGTAAGACTGCAGCAGGAAACTGGAAAATTTCTTCATCTGGATATTGAGCCTGAGCCGGATGGATTGCTAGAGAATTCAGAGGAGCTTATCCGCTATTTCAAAGAATGGCTAATTCCAATGGGAAAAACCAGTTTGGCAAAGCAGCTCGGGATTACAGCAAAAGATGCTGAACAATTGATTAGGGCTCACCTTCAGGTATGTTACGATGTGTGTCATTTTGCCATTGGATACGAAAAGCCAAAGGAGGCGTTTAAAAAGTTGAAGCAAGCGGGGATTGGTATTGGAAAGATTCAACTTTCTGCTGCGCTCAAACTGTTAATTCCAGAATCTCCTTTTGAGCGGTTTAGCATAGGCAAAAGGCTTGGAGAATTTGCAGATACCACCTACCTCCACCAAGTAGTGGGGAGGACAAAAGAAGAAGGATTGATTTCCTATCCCGATTTGCCGCAGGCCCTTTCCCAACTTGGGAATACACAGGATTTGGAGTGGCGCGTACATTTTCATGTTCCTATTTTTTTAGCAAATTATGGAACCTTTCAGGCAACACAGGAGGACATTGTGGAGGTGTTGAAATTGGTCAATGCAAATCCAAGCATTACCAACCACTTGGAAGTGGAAACCTACACCTGGGAAGTTCTTCCACAAGACACACACCTTACTTTGGGGGATGCCATCTCCCGGGAGTTGGCCTGGGTCAAGGAGCAGCTCCAGTAACAGCCCTAGGCATTCTACTTTTCTAACCCATGAAAAAAACCGTTGTCCTCGATATTGTCGCCCTATCTCCAAGAGTGATCGGAGAGCATACCCCATTTTTGAAACAATGGATTGCATCGAAGCACCAAGCGGTGCTGGAGCCCGTGCTTCCAGCAGTGACCTGCTCTGCTCAATCCACCTACCTCACAGGCAAGTGGCCTGCTGAAAATGGAATCGTGGGCAATGGCTGGTACTTTGAAGAGGAGTGTGAAATCAAATTTTGGCGACAGTCCAACAAGCTCGTACAAGGCGAAAAAGTCTGGGACTTGCTGCGCAAAGAAGATCCGAGTTTTACCGTGGCCAACCTGTTTTGGTGGTACAACATGTACAGCACGGCGGATTTTGCGGTGACCCCAAGGCCACTGTACCCTGCAGATGGACGGAAGTTGCCCGACTGCCATTCTCAACCCATGGAGCTGCGGGACCGCCTGCAAGCGGAGTTGGGACCATTTCCTCTCTTTAGCTTTTGGGGACCAGCGACGACGATCGCTTCCAGCCGCTGGATAGCGGAGGCGGCCAAAAAGGTGGACCAATGGCATTCTCCGACCCTCAATTTGATTTATCTGCCCCACCTAGATTATGCCTTGCAGAAGTATGGCATTGACTTCGCAAAGATTGGGAAAGACCTGCGGGAAATTGACGACCTGGCAAAGGACCTGATTACCTACTTTGAAAGTCAAGGAACGCAGGTGCTGCTGCTTTCCGAATACGGCATTACTTCTGTGTCTAAGCCGATCCACCTCAACCGAGTTTTCCGGGAGAAGGGTTGGATTCAAGTGAAAAATGAACTGGGTCTAGAAACCCTCGATGCAGGTACCTCGACCGTTTTTGCGGTAGCAGATCATCAGGTGGCTCATGTGCACGTGCAGGATCAGTCTCTACTTTCTGAGGTGAAAGCCCTCCTCGAAGCGATTCCAGGTGTGGAAAAGGTGCTGGATGCCCAAGGGAAAAAAGACGCACATTTGGATCATGCCCGTTCAGGGGATTTGGTGGTCGTAGCGGATGCCGATTCCTGGTTTACCTACTACTTCTGGCTGGACGATGCCAAAGCCCCAGACTACGCCCGATGTGTGGATATCCACCGCAAGCCAGGTTACGATCCTGTGGAACTGATCATGGATCCTGCCATCCCCATTCCCATGCTTA
>CANHCD010000284.1 GCA_947458795.1 Cyclobacteriaceae bacterium
GCCTATTTGAGCAGTCTCCCCTTTCAAAAGGAAGCAATCACCGCACGGGTGAAGCAGGTACGCCTGGAGGGGATTGACCTATTGCGTCTCGCATCGGAGGACCAAGTAATTGCCGAGCGGTTGGTGGTGGATGGAGCGAGCCTCGAACTGGTTCGAGACAAGCGGAAACCGTTGGATTCCTTGGCTTACAAGCCCATGCCTCAACACTTGCTGGAGCATGCCAAAATCAATGCAGACCTTGATTCTGTACAGGTGAATGACAGCCAGGTGAGGTATGTAGAATTTGGGGAAAAGTCTTCCCTACCCGGAGGGATCACCTTTGACCAGTTTCGGATGGACGTAGGATCCATTTTCTTGAGAAAGCAAGGAGCTCCATATCCTGTTTCTGAGGTCAAGTTTGGAATGGCCGCGCAGATAGGGGATAGCAGCCGGATCGGGGTAAAAGGGCAGATGTATTTTGTGAAAGATTACCCGATGAAGGTTCAGGCGACCGCTGACAAATTAGCCTTTGCAGAAGTTTCGGATTTGGTATCCAAAACAGTATTTGTGCGGACCACCTCAGGGGAAATTACTCACGGAAAATGGGATTTTGAGGTAAACGAACACGAAGCCTTTGGCAGCATGACCCTGGGCTATCGGGACCTCAAACTGCAGTTTTTAGACAGCCTAACCTTGGAGCCAGGCAAGGGCAAGCTGAGAATTTTTAGTTTTGCGGCCAACCTGCTTGCAAAAAATTCAAATCCCAGGTCAACAAGTGGCACTCCAGTAGTTCGGGAGATTTATGTAAAACGAGATACTCGAAAGTCCGTGATCAATGCCTGGTGGAAGGCCACCTTTTCGGGACTCAAAGGCACAATGGGTTTTGGCAGAGCCAAGATGCCAAAGCTCCTGAGAAAGGAAAATGAAAACTAGAGACTCTGGTTAGACCAGTTTAGTTAGTATAAAAAAAAGGGGCCTCCGTAAGAAGGCCCCTTTTTTGTAGTTAAAGTTGACTGTGCTTAACTATTCATGCTAATCAGGAATTCCGCATTGTCGCGGGTACCTTTCATTCGCTGAAGTAAGAATTCCATGGACTCTTGGGAGGTCATGTCACTCATCAACTTGCGAAGTATCCAGACACGCTGCATTTCTTCCTTATCCATCAAGAGGTCTTCTCTACGAGTTCCAGAGCTGAGCACATCAATAGCAGGATAGATTCTACGGTTGGCCAGCTTACGATCAAGGGCCAATTCCATGTTGCCTGTACCTTTGAATTCTTCAAAGATTACTTCGTCCATTTTTGAACCGGTTTCTACCAAGGCTGTTGCGATGATCGTCAAGGAACCTCCATTTTCTACATTTCTTGCTGCACCAAAGAATCGCTTTGGCTTGTGAAGGGCATTGGCATCCACCCCACCGGAGAGAATTTTGCCTGAGCTAGGAACCACGGTATTGTGTGCTCTAGCCAATCGAGTGATGGAATCCAATAGGATTACTACATCGTGGCCTACTTCCACCATGCGTTTTGCTTTTTCAAGCACGATGTTGGCGACTTTGACATGGCGCTCGGCTTGTTCATCAAAGGTTGAGGAGATCACTTCCGCTTTGACAGACCGAGCCATGTCGGTTACTTCTTCTGGACGCTCATCAATCAAAAGAATCATGAGGTGTACCTCGGGATGGTTTTGAGTAATTGCGTTTGCAATCTGCTGCAAGAGCACGGTCTTACCCGTTTTTGGTTGCGCTACGATCATTCCTCGCTGACCCTTTCCAATGGGGGCAAACAAGTCAAGAATTCGTGTTGAATAGCCATCCGCCTTGGTTGAAAGGTTTAACCGCTCTTCAGGGAAAAGTGGGGTTAAGTATTCAAAAGGAACGCGGTCTCTGATCTCGTCTGTAGTTTTTCCATTTACAGTCTCGATCTTGAGGAGGGCAAAGTATTTTTCACCTTCCTTAGGAGGTCGAATTGACCCTTTGATATGGTCACCCGTCTTCAAACCGAAGTGTTTGATTTGACTTGGAGAAACATAAATATCGTCGGGAGAGGCAAGGTAATTGTAGTCTAAGGAACGTAAGAAGGCATAGCCATCTTGAACGATTTCCAATACCCCTTCATTTTCAATCACTCCGTCAAATTCTCTAGGACTGATAAATGGCTTTTTGCGGGCATTCCCTGGTAGGGTTTCTGCTACAGGAATATGTACTTCTTCTGGGGATTTGAAATTTTTGCGTCTAGGTAGTTCAGCCTCCACGCGGTAGTAATTTACTTTCTCATCGGCAGCCTGTTGTGAAGCTACCTCTTGCCCACCTTCTTGTGGCGCTTGTTGAGAGGTTCCCTCCGAAGATTCAGCTTGTGGAGCTCTTCGTTCAGGTCTGGGAGTAAATTCTTTAGGAGCCTTTACAAAAGGTTTTGGAGCTCGAGCCTCTCTTGGAGGCGCTTGATTTTCGTCAGCTGGAGCTTCTGTGGGTACAGCGGAGACTTCAGTGACATTTTGTCTTCTGAATTTGGGTTTGAATTCTGTTGGTTCCTGGGGATTGGAGACAGAAACAGGTGCAGGAGCTTCGGGTTGTTCTTCCACCACAGCGCTGGTTTCTACTACAGATGGTTTTTTCTTTGGGAGTGCTTGTTCAGGGATGATGGCCTGTTGGTCAAGAATTGCATAGACCAGTTCATCTTTTTTCAAAGATTTGGAATTTTTCACTCCAAGTTCCTCAGCAATCTCCTTTAATTCAGATAAAAGTCTGATTCTGAGTTCTTCTATGTTGTACATAAAGAGGGGATGAAATAATTAGATCGGTAAAATGTGTTTTTGGGATGGTGAATAATTTTCTGAGCGAAAAATGTCTGCAGGAAAAGTTCTGGCCAAAGTGGGCCGAATGCTTTATTCACGTATTGGATGCAATATTACTTGTTGAAGTTGGATTTAACAAATTTTTATTTTTATAGAATCGTATTTGCTGAGAAGAATTCAACTGATCAACTGGCGGATGATGGGTAGGGATTTGAGTGGGTGGGGATGGGCCAGGTGCTGTGCATGAAATTCCACCAGGTGATCGAGGAGTTTTCTCCGAAGGAGGAGAGGCAAAGTTGTGGAACTGTGGTAAGTATGTTCCAGCAGATCTTTCAAGTAGGGAAGCACAAGTTGGATCTCCTCCAGGCTAAAGGGGTGGTGTATGCTTTCTGCCAAAAACCCTTCTCCCAGCTCTGGGGCAAAACCCAGATACCTGGCATTTTCTAGCAGGAAGACGAGGGGGAAATGCGATACATTGGTTTCTGGACTGTCTAATTTAGTGATGCTTTCCTCCAAAAAGTCAAAGAGCTCTTCATTTTGGTATCCCTCCAAAATGCTTCTACTGATGAC
>CANHCD010000285.1 GCA_947458795.1 Cyclobacteriaceae bacterium
ATCGCCGGTGAAGATGGTGTGCTACGCTTTGACCACCAAAAACTATACGAGATCACCAAAGTGGCTACCCGCAACTTGAATAAGGTGATCGATATCAACTACTATCCAGTAGAGGAAGCTAGAAAATCCAACTTTAGACACCGTCCAATTGGCTTGGGCATTCAAGGTCTAGCAGATGCATTTATTCTTTTAAGAATGCCTTTCGACTCCGTAGAAGCAAGGGGACTGAATGAAGATATCTTCGAAACCATCTACTACGCAGCCGTGGAAACTTCCATGGAGCTTGCAAAAACCCAAGGCACCTACGAAACCTACGATGGCTGCCCTGCCTCCAAAGGAATCCTCCAGTTTGACATGTGGGGTGTAACTCCTAAATCTGGTCGCTACGATTGGGATTCTTTGAAAGAAAAAGTAAAGAAATTCGGCTTGCGAAACTCCCTATTGGTAGCTCCAATGCCAACCGCTTCCACTTCTCAGATCTTGGGTAACAACGAATGCTTTGAGCCTTATACCTCAAACATCTATACACGAAGAACCCTTTCTGGAGAGTTTATTGTAGTCAACAAGCACTTGATGAAAGATTTGATTGAGTTGGGATTGTGGAATGATACCATGAGAAATCGCCTCATCTCTACCAATGGATCGGTTCTTTCTGTTCCTGGAATCCCACAAAATATCAAAGACCTCTACAAGACGGTTTGGGAGATCTCTCAGAAAATCATCATTGATATGTCTGCAGATCGTGGGGCCTACATTTGCCAGTCTCAAAGCATGAACATCTTCATGCAGGATCCAAACTTTGGTAAGCTGACCTCCATGCACTTCTATGCATGGAAGAAAGGACTGAAGACAGGCATGTATTACCTACGCTCCCAAGCAGCTACGGCAGCAATCAAGTTTACCTTGGACAAGTCTCAGCTCGAGCAACCAAAAATGGAGAAGGCAAACGAAATGGAAAATGTAAAAACACTAAAGCAAGATGCCATCGCCTGTTCCCTGGATGATCCAGAGGGTTGCGAGATGTGCGGAAGCTAAATCGATATTCTAGAGTTCATTAATGATTAAAGGCGTTTGATACTATCAAACGCTTTTTTTTACCTAAAATCCACGATCATGACCAAAGAAATACTAGTCCAAAGGCTACAGCAATTAAGCCTTCAATCCGAAGCCAAATTTGGCATTCTTACTCCTCAGCACATGGTGGAACATTTGACGCTCACCCTAAAAATGTCTGCAGGAAGAATTCCAATTCCTGAATTCGAGCCGACAGAAAAACAATTGGCCCGAAAACATGCACTGCTATTTACAGATCTCCCTTTTCCACAAGGCATCAAAGCGCCAGGATTGCCTGACACCTTACTCGACCTGCGCTATCCAGATCTAGAAACGGCAAAAGCAGAGCTAATCAAAAGCTATGACGCTTACCACATTTTATTTCAAGAAAATCCAACGAAGCATACTCCTCACCCTGGGTTTGGGCCGCTCAATTTCGACGAATGGGAACTATTCCACGCCAAACACATGGACCATCATTTGGGTCAATTTGGCTGTTAAAAAATCAGACCCCTTCCTTAGCCTGTTCAATAGTAGACACGCCACCAGAGACCATAAACTTCATCACATCTGAGTTTTTAACCCCTTTGAGTGGCGTAACCTTCTCTCGCTTCACCAAGAATACGTTTCCAGATACATTGTAGCTATGTGGGAAATAAACCGCTACAAAGTCAGGTGCACCCACGGCAGTCATGTCCTCTTGGGTGACAAATCCGAGTCGCTTCATATTCTCAGAAACTTCTACCAGAACGGGAGAGTTAAACTTCTTTTTTTCTCCCACAAAGGCCCCCATCAAATCCTTGATAGAGGTATACAGCAGGTTTACAAAAGGGATTTTAAATACACCACGCTCAAACCAATCAAATAAGGGCTTGGTAAAAAATAAGCTTGCGAAATACCCCACAAAAGTAATCAACGCGAAGACCATTAAGATCCCAATTCCCGGAATGGGGACGGGAATCAGATTGTCAAGAAAAAGAAAAAGTTGATAGATCACATAGACCGTTACCGCCAAAGGAGTGAGAAACAACAATCCTCTAAGGAAGTACGAGAGGAGTTTTCGGTAGGTAAATGCCATAAATAAGGAATTAGAATAAGTTTAACCGCGCATAGAAGCAACAACAAACTCAGTCAAGAAGTTTAATTTTAACGGAGCGGTAGTAAATCACGCTTTCAGGATCATGTGCTTGAAGGGCGATTGTCCCACGGTCAAAGCGTTTTGGGTCGTTACCAATAGTGCGTTTGGTGTCAGCTGACTCGTCGTATTCCATCACCACTTTGCCATTGAGTGCTACCGAAATTTGGTCTCCCTTGACCACCACATGATAGGTATACCATTCTCCATCCTGTACATACACCTCGCGAACATCTTGCACCGCATAAAGGCTCGCTGACTTCCGCCAGTCCGAATGACTTTGGTTTACCTGTACCTCATAGCCTTTTTCTGGCCAACCCGTTTCCTGGTAAGTTGTGTGAATGAAGATTCCAGAATTTGCCTTGGGCATCGTCTTCACTTCCACTAGCAATTCAAAGTTTTTAAAGTCAGCATTTCCTACCTCACCCACATAGAATGCATGTCCTCTAGGACCTGAGACTTTGAGCAGTTTATCTTCAATCGAAAAGGAACCTGGGTTTTCAGAAATTTTCCAGCCATCAAGATTTTTTCCAGAAAACAATTCAATCCAAGAATCATTTTGCGCAACAGCAGCAGCATGGAGGGAAAAGACGAGCAATAGGGTGAAAATGGTTTTCATAGCATTAAGGGAACAAGGTGAATACGATCAAGTTAAACAATATTTTATTGCATAAAAAAGGCCCTGAAGAAACTTCAGGGCCTTCTATGTAAAACTTATACTGATTAAAGGTCAATACCCATAAATGACATGAATGCAATGCCCATCAATCCGGTAAGCAACATCGTGATTCCAAGACCTTTCAATCCATTAGGAACTTGTGAATACTTCAGACGCTCACGGATAGCCGCTAGCAATACGATCGCCAACATAAAGCCAAAGCCAGATCCAAAACCATAGACTGCAGACTCAGCAAGAGTGTAATCCCGCTGTGCCATGAATAAACAACCACCTAGGATGGCGCAGTTTACCGCAATCAAAGGAAGGAAAATTCCCAACTGACCATACAATGCCGGAGAGAATTTTTCTACAACCATTTCCACCAATTGCACAATGCCAGCGATGATCGCAATGAACATGATGAATCGAAGGAATGACAAGTCAATGGGTGCCAAGCTGGCAGAAATCCAAGTAAGCGCTCCCTCCTTCAATA
>CANHCD010000286.1 GCA_947458795.1 Cyclobacteriaceae bacterium
ATTTCTTCAATTCCTCATTTTTGGTAATGCCCATCAAGTAGGGTGCAAGCCAGTCTACCGCGCTTGCGCACAGGGCATCGATAGACCAATTTGGCCAGCCCTGATTCGGATGCCAAATCGCAACTGACTGTACTCGTGCTATTAATTCCCTTGCTGACTCGTTCCAGTCCAGCAAAAATTCCCCTTCCTCTTGAATGGTTTCAAGAAGTAGTTGAACAGCCAATTCAGGGTTCACTTTGGGTAGTGGTCTATTTCCCAAGACAATCGCTCCAATACGAATCTCAGCATGTGCTTGTAAGCCCCCTTTCTTACGGTCCCATTCCAGCACCTCTTTGGTTTTGAGCATCGGTGCCAAATCCTTGGGATTCAAAGGTGCCGCCATCCAAATCTTGCCCATTCCATCTCGCGCATCCAAGTGCGCTACGGCCAACCAGGATTCGTATGCCAGATCATCTTTATGCCCGATTTGGGCTATTTTACCATTTGCAAGTTGAAACTGGGCATTGTTCCCAGGCCTAGCCGCTGCGATCCGCTCTGGATAGGCATAGGCAAGTAACAATCCTGTCGCCCAAGGATCTACTGGGCTATTTTCAGGGTTTACAGCAAGTAGTTTACGGTATTGAGCTGCTACTTTATCAATCTTTTTGTAGGCAAATGCCCCATTTACCTGGCCTCGAAAGCGTCTAAGTCCTTCAATTCGAAGGTTGAGGTCCACGCCTGCTTGGGATGCAAGCGGATCCTTTTCTTCTAGAATGGCGGCAATATCGGTGGCTAGAGGTAGGAGGTTTGCCTTTTTGGCATAGACGAGCATGTGGGCAATTCTCGGATGTACGGGTACCTGATGCAGCTCTTTCCCATGTGGGGTCAGTTGGCCTTGGTCGAGGGCTTCAATGGCTTCCAGTACTTTCTCTGCCGACACCAAGGAATTCACTGGGGGAGGATTGAGCCAGGTCATGCTGCGGATGTCCTTTTTGCCCCAGACATGCATGTCTAGGACAAGGCTCGTCAAATCGGCTTCTAAGAGTTCGGGCGTACGAAAATCCGCCAATTGCGCCTGCGTACCCTTGGTCCAGAGTCGGTAAGAATGACCAGCTGCCAACCTACCTGCTCTACCGCTTCGCTGATCCGCAGAATCCTTGCTGATGCGGTGGAGTTCCAATTTGGATAGACCAGATCTCGGATCAAAACGGTTGGACTTCACAAAGCCAGTATCCACGACGACGGTGACTCCCTCAATAGTTAAGGATGTTTCTGCAATATCTGTGGCAAGTACGATCTTCCGCTTTCCACTGGGATGGGGGAGTATCGCCCGCTGCTGTTCCGAGAAAGAGAGTTGACCGAAAAGAGGAACCACAACATCCGTAGGCAAAGCCTTTTTCAAGACCTCCTCGGCCTTCCGGATTTCACCTTGACCGGGTAGAAACACCAAGAAATCTCCAGGATGCTGTTTGGTCAAGGGGATAATTTGCCTTGCTGCATCCTCTCCAATGGCATATTCGTCTACCTCCAAAAGGTAATTGACTTCTACGGGATACTGTCTTCCTTTACTTTGAATGACGGGCGCATCCAAAAGTTTGGAAAGCTGTTCCGAGTCTATCGTGGCAGACATCAGCACGATGCGAAGTTCTTCTCGAAGTACCTGCTGCACCTCTCGGCAAAGTGCTAGGCCCACATCGGAAAATAGGTTTCGCTCGTGAAACTCATCAAAAATGACCATTCCGACATCCTCCAAGGCATTGTCTTGATGGAGCATTCGGGTAAGGATGCCTTCGGTGATTACTTCCAACTGCGTAGCTGCAGTGATGCAAGTATCAAATCGGATGCGGTAGCCCACCGTTTGCCCCAATTCTTCGCCCAGCATGTTGGACATTCGCTGCGCAATGCTTTTGGTAGCCAGACGGCGAGGTTCCAGCAGCAGGATTTTTTTGCCTGCAAGCCAGGGTTCTTTCAACAATGCCAAAGGCAAAAGCGTACTTTTTCCTGCTCCTGGAGGAGCTTGAATGATCAAGGAGGATGTATTGGCAAGGCTTTGTTTGACTGCAGGGATAATTTCCGCTACAGGTAAATCGTAGGAACTGGGATTAAAATCAGGCATGTACGACAAAAATACAATCCAGAACCTGGATTCTAGAATTTTATTGATTCAAAAAAAAGCCCACAGGAAAACATCCCGTGGGCCCTGTTTGGAAAATCAGGAAATTTAAGCGCCGATTTTGGCAGCGGCTTTTCCATATTCCCAACGAATCTCGAAGGAATCTGCCTTTACTTGATAGACCAATCTTTCTTCTAGCGTGGAGTTTTGCTGAGAAGCCACATTCACGCGAAGGATGTCTTGCTTCTCGTCGTAGGTGTAAGAACCCCACTGCTTGGCTACCTTATTGAACACAAAAGTAGATTGGCTTTCTCCAGGAATGATGAAGAAACTGTAGGTTCCTGCTGGCAATTTTTGGCCCTCGATGGTGATGTCTTTGGAGGTAGTGAAGGTGGTGGCATCGTTTGCTCCAGCTCTCCAGATCTTTCCAAAAGGAACTAAATCACCCCAAATGGTGCGACCCTTTACTGCTGGGGAAGAGTAGTTGATGGTGATTTTTGCTCCTGCCACTTGACCTTCTGCAGTTTGTGCAGGGCTAGGCTTGTCTTGTGCCGTTGCTGCCAAGGCAAAGAACACGCTTAGCGAAAAGGCGAGAATTAGTTTTTGTAATTTCATGAGTTTGTGATTTAAGTAGAATAATAAATTGGCTCTTGTTGAAAATTAGCTAGCATGTTAACCTTTAACTGCTTCGAATAGTTTGGGTTTTTGAGGGGTATTTTTGGTAAAAACCCTTAAATAGATACCCAAGCCTGCTTCTTGTTACTCTCCACAATGCGCTCTCCAATCAACAGTTCACGCCAGCCATCTGCAAAGGTGGGGTAACTTGGGTGCTCAGGCTGCTTACCCGCTGCAATCGCTGCATATACCTCTTTGAAAAGCTGCTTGGAAGTATCTGGGAAGCCTTCGTTGTGTCCACCTGGGAAACTTACCAAAGAACTTACTTCTCGATGCACCAAGGAAGGGTCTTTCATCAGTTGCTCGTTGGCTTTTTCACGCTTGCCAATCCACAATTCATTTGGACGTTCTGAATTAAATTCAAAAGCGGATACCGAACCAGCAATCTCAATGTTGAGTCTGTTCTTGCGTCCCGCATTTACTTGAGATACGGTGATGGAACCCTTGGAACCGTTGTCGAAACGAAGGAGTACCGTAGCATGATCTTCCGTGTTGATCGGCACCTCTTGGTAATCGGCTGGGGTCAACATTTTACCAGAATAGGTTTCAATAGCCTTAAGCGGCTTCAATC
>CANHCD010000287.1 GCA_947458795.1 Cyclobacteriaceae bacterium
AACTACGGTCGAGACAACGACACCACGGCTTCCTTGGCAGGTGGAATTCTCGGAGCTTGGTATGGCTATGCTAACCTACCTGTCTCCGAGCGAGAAAAAGTAGTTCGAGTGACCCGTGATGAACTGGGAATTGATCTAGAAAAACAGGCAGAAAGATTGACCCTTCACCTGTTGAATTCGCAGAAAAAGTAGAATTTGCTCCCTCAGGCTTTAAAAAGCATAGCCTAAACCCACTCCCGCAAATAAAGGCCAAAAGCCATTGTTGTTGAATATCGGAGTCAAGTTTACTCTCCAGGTGAAGCCTCCATTTTCAGGGATTTTTCGATAGCCAATATTCATGGTTCCCATTAGGCTTGGAGACCCATCCACTGGAAGGATAAAATTAACATCTGACTCCTCAGTCACCAGAGGACCTACGCAATTTCCATTGGCATCGAAAGACTGACAGTAGGAATAGGACTCGTTATTCACTCCAAAAAAAGTCATTCCCAAACCTAACTCGAAAAATCGCTCATCTTTCCCATACAGTTTATTGACCAAAACAGGCAAAGAAAAAAAGGAATCCCCTCCTATTTTATAGCCCCCAGCACCTACACGCATACCCCAAGTATCGATTCGGGTCTTGTCAAATCTGAAATCATAATTGAAGCTGTAGGCAAGTCCCGATCCTCCCAACTCTACAAAAACAGAGCGGTAGGGAACAGGCTGATCTTGAGCAAATGAGGCAAGAGAACCAAAAAGAAAAACAACTACGAGTGCTAGCTTTTTCATGAAAATCGAGATTAAAGGTTTCCAAAGTTAAACGCTTGGAATATAGGAATGGTTGTTTATCTGAAATTCTAATCTAAATCCAGGATCAAAAGGTACAGATCCAAATAAAAACCAGAATATTTGTGAACTTGTCCCCACATTTAGTTGGCTATTTTCTCCATTTATGAAACTATTGAAAAAAATATTTCTAGGTCTATTTGCTACTGCCATGATCTTGGTGATCATCTACATGCTTGGCCCCAAGGTAAATACAGAGGAATTGACGATTGCCTACCCTGAAATTCCAATGGATGCCCAGGGACTTGAGCAGTACCTGCAAAATCGAGAAGATACTGTAAAGGGCTTAAAACCTGGAAACGAAGCATACATTCTCTGGGCAGATTCTCTTACCAAGAAAAAAACTCCCTACTCCATCGTTTACATTCATGGCTTTGGCGCCAGCCCCATGGAAGGCGACCCAGTACATCGCTTCTTGGCGGCTCATTTTGGAGCAAATCTCTTCGTGACTCGACTCCCGGAACATGGCATCAGCCGTAAAAATGGGATGGAATACCTGACTGCACAGGACTTGGCAAACGCTGCAGGCGAAGCCTACCAAATTGGAAAAAGTCTAGGAGATAAAGTCATCGTCGTAGGTACTTCTATGGGTGGGTCACTAAGTCTACTACTCGCTAGCCAGCAGCCCGATCTTCATGCGCTTGTGCTTTATTCTCCAGCTATCCGGGATGAAGCAAGGTTGCTAGAAGGGTTTTTCAAGCCTTGGGTATTTTGGATCATGGAAAAAACGCTTCTGAAGGATGGAGTCAATACGCAGCAACGTGAAGGAGAAAAGGGAGCCTACTGGTCCGAAGAATACCATGCCAATGGCTACGAGAGTTTGGCCATATTGATGTATAGCGAGATGAACAAAGAGACCTTTGCCCAAGTAAAGCAACCCGTATTCATGGGCTACTATTACAAGAATGAAAAAGAAAAGGACATGGTTGTATCGGTTGACAAAATGCAAGAAATGTTTGGCCAACTGGGAACTGCTCCAGCACTAAAAAAAGAAATGCCCTTCCCGAAAACAGGTGACCACGTGATCGCATCTTCCATCACCTCCAAGGACTGGCAAACCGTACTCTTTCAAACCATTGATTACCTCGAGAAGGTAGCCAAGGTTCCTGCCAATCCCGCCTACCAGCAGCAGGTAGAGCAGATGACCAAGGCGACTCAATTGTTGGATAGCATCCGCTAAGAAGGAAAAAACTGATTCGGTTAAACAAAAAATGGGAGGCTTTCACCTCCCATTTTTTTTTAAATAAACTTGTTGACTAGATTTTCGAAGTATTCCTGCTTCCCACTGATTTGGGTTGGTTCTCCCACTTCCATGGCATAGGATCTAAGATCTTCCAAGGTCAATTTACCCTCTTCGAAAGCCTTCCCTTTACCTGCGTCGAAACTTGCATATCGATTTTTTCTTCGCTCTAAGTAATCGGATTTTTCGAGAATATCTGCCGCGATGATTAGTCCACGTGCGAAGGCATCCATACTGCCAATGTGCGCCAAGAATAAATCATCGGGATCGGTAGAGTTTCTTCTGATTTTCGCGTCAAAGTTGACTCCGCCGCCTTGTAGGCCTCCTGCAGCGAGGATAATTAGCATGGATTCAGCCAATTCTTGCAAGTTGAGTGCAAATTGATCGGTATCCCAACCATTCTGGTAATCTCCTCTGTTTGCATCAATGGAACCCAACATGCCAGTATCTGCAGCCACTTGGAGTTCGTGCTGGAAAGTGTGCCCAGCTAGGGTGGCATGATTCACCTCAATGTTGAGTTTGAAATCCTTGTCCAATCCAAAGTGTCTTAAGAAGCCAATCACCGTCTCTGAATCGTAATCGTACTGGTGCTTGGTCGGCTCCATCGGTTTGGGCTCAATAAAGAAGGTGCCTTTGAAACCATTTTTACGTGCATAATCTCTGGCCATGGTCAAGAAACGAGCAAGGTGCTCCTTTTCGCGCTTCATGTCTGTATTTAGCAAGGACATGTAGCCCTCGCGACCACCCCAGAATACGTAGTTTTCGCCTCCCAACTTAATGGTGGCATCGAGCGCGTTTTTAACTTGCGTCCCAGCAAATGCCAACACATTAAAATTAGGGTTGGTGGAGGCACCATTCATGTACCTAGGATTGCTAAACACGTTGGCAGTACCCCACAAAAGTTTGATGCCGCTTGCCTTTTGGTGTGCAGCCGCATGGTCTGTGATGAGTTGCATGCGCTTCTCGTATTCGGCCAAGGTGGGTCCTTCTTCGATTAGGTCTATATCGTGGAAGCAGTAATATTCTGCTCCAATCTTAGTCATAAACTCAAAGGCGGCATCCATTTTATCTTTAGCCCGCTGAATGGGGTCAGCACTCGCATCCCAAGGGTGTACAATAGTGCCTGGACCAAATGGGTCGCCACCGGTGCCGCAGAAGGAATGCCAATAGGCGATAGCAAATTTAAAATGCTCCTTCATGGTTTTCCCAGCAACCACACGGTTGGGGTCATAGTAGCGAAACGCTAGGGG
>CANHCD010000288.1 GCA_947458795.1 Cyclobacteriaceae bacterium
ATCGCGTTAGGTATGGTAGGAGGAGGCGATGCCTGGCAGGGCTTAATTACCCTCAAAAATGAAGTTCCAGGACATTTTTCGATGATTCTTTCCAAGGGTGAGATGATTATTGCAGATGGGAAAGGAGGAACACGTGATGCGTATTTGGATCTGCCTGGCTTATCTGTGTTGATAGGTGGGATGTGGATCACGAACCTAAGCTACTGGGGATTTAACCAATACATCACCCAGCGTGCACTTGCCGCAAAGAACCTAGATGAGGCACAAAAAGGGATGATTTTCGCTGGATTCTTGAAGCTTTTGATGCCATTAATCGTGGTAGTTCCAGGAATAGCAGCCCTTGTCATTGTGAATAATGGAACTGACCTTGGCTTTATCGAATCCATGAAAGATCCAGTAACCGGCTTGATCAAATCGGATCGGGCCTATCCTTCCTTACTTCAGATTCTGCCTACTGGATTGAAAGGTCTTGCTTTTGCCGCTCTGACCGCTGCAATTGTATCTTCCCTAGCCTCCATGGCCAACAGTACCTCCACGATTTTCACGATGGATATTTATGCCAAGTATTTTGGAAAGGACTCATCAGAAACTACCAAAGTAAGGGTTGGCCGTATCACTGCTGTGGTTGCATTTATCATTGCAGCAATCGTAGCTCCAGCTCTAGGTCAATTGGATCAAGCCTTCCAGTTTATTCAGGAATACACCGGTTTCATTAGCCCAGGAGTATTTGCGATCTTCTTCTTTGGTGTATTCTGGAAAAAAACTACTTCCAATGCAGCACTTGTTGGTGCTTCTCTTAGTATTCCACTTTCTGTGGTGCTAAAGGTGGTGTTCCCAGCTTTGCCATTTATCGACCGTATGGGCTGGGTATTTGTGGTACTTGCAGTATTGATGATTGGAATCTCTCTATATGAAGGAAAAGGTAAAGATCACCCTAAAAGCATTGAAATATCGGCTGACCTATTCCGTACCAGTACAGGATTCAAGATTGGAGCAATCCTTATCGTAGGTATTATCGCTGCACTTTATACAATCTTCTGGTAATATGCGACAGCTACTCTTAGGCATAGATCTCGGTAGTTCCTCGGTCAAAGCTTGTATTCTGGATGCTTCTTCAGGCAAATCACTTGCCTCCAAAGCTTTTCCAGAAGTTGAAATGCCCATTCAATCCCCTCAGACGGGTTGGGCGGAACAGGATCCCGAACTCTGGTGGCGTTATGTCAAGCAAGGAATCGCTTATGTTCAGCAGCAAGCACAGGTACAAAAGGGGGAATTGAAAGGGATTGGCATTGCCTATCAAATGCATGGGCTAGTGTGTGTAGATAAAGCGCATCAGGTGCTACGACCATCCATTATCTGGTGCGATAGTAGGGCAGTAGCTCTTGGAGAAAAAGCATTTCAAGCCTTAGGAGAGGCCTATTGCTTGCCACATCTGCTCAACTCTCCAGGTAATTTTACAGCTTCTAAACTGCGTTGGGTTATTGAAAACCAGCCTGAGGTGGCAGCAAAGATCCATAAAATCATGCTTCCTGGAGACTTTATCGCCATGAAGTTGAGTGGTGAGATCCTTACCTCAGAAACTGGACTTTCCGAAGGCATTTTCTGGGATTTCAAACAAAACGGACTCAGTGACCCGTTGCTTGCTGCAATGGAAATTCCAAAAGAATGGATCCCTAAGGCTGTCCCATCTTTTTCTATTCAAGGAAAAATCTCTGCTTCCGCTGCATCAGAAACAGGCTTGGAAGCTGGTATTCCGATTTCTTACCGCGCTGGAGATCAACCAAATAATGCCTTTTCCCTTCAGGTACTCAAACCAGGGGAGCTCGCCACTACTGCCGGTACCTCTGGGACCGTATATGGCGTATGCGACAAGCCATTGTACGACCCTAAATCTCGCGTCAATACCTTTGTCCATGTGAATCATGCGCAAAGCAAACCTTCCTATGGCGTATTGCTTTGCATCAACGGGACAGGCATCCTCAATTCTTGGCTAAAAAGAATGTTGGGAGGAAGTTCCATGAGTTACGAGGAAATGAACACCCTCGCCGCAGGAGCGCCTATCGGTTCTGATCAATTGGCTTTTCTCCCTTTTGGAAATGGGGTGGAACGAATCCTTCAAAATACTCCAATGGGAGCACATTTGATGGGTTTAGACTTGCTCAAACACGATCAAAAGCATATTCTACGTGCAGCTCAAGAAGGGATCGTCGCAGCATTGACCTTTGGATTTCGCATCATGAAGGACATGGGGATGGACCTCAAAACTGTCAAAGCAGGACATGCCAACATGTTTTTGAGTCCGCTATTTCGAGAGACTTTCGTGCAAATGAATCAAGTGAACCTGGAGCTATACGATACGGATGGTGCCCAAGGTGCTGCTCGAGGAGCTGGAATTGGAGCATCGATTTACAGCAGCGAAGAGGAAGCTTTCCATGGACTTACGCTCCTCCAAACCCTGTCTCCAGATCCAGCAAGAGCAGATCGCTATGAAGAAACTTACCAGTATTGGCTCTCTCGTTTGGAGCAGATGCGTCAACCACTTACCACTTAATTTTAAACCTATTTATTAACCTAACTCAACATAACCTACACTATTATGGCTAAATCATTTTTTCCAACTATTGGAAAGATTCAGTTTGAAGGAAAAGAAAGTGACAACCCCCTAGCGTTTCGCTACTATGACCCCAACCGTGTGGTTGCTGGGAAAACCATGAAGGAGCATTTTAAATTTGCTATTGCCTATTGGCATTCCTTCTGCGGCACCGGTGGCGACCCATTTGGTCCAGGCACTATTGTACACCCTTGGGATGCAAGTGCTGACCCCATTCAGCGGGCTAAAGATAAAATGGATGCCGCCTTTGAGTTTATGACTAAGATTGGAGCAGAATATTACTGCTTCCACGATATAGACTTAATCGAAGAAGGACCCACCTTGGCCGAATACGAGAAGCGCATCCAACTCATCACGGATCATGCTGCTGCGCATCAAAAAGCAAGCGGCATCAAACTTTTGTGGGGCACTGCCAACGTGTTTAGCAATCCACGCTACATGAATGGTGCCTCCACCAACCCAAATTTTGATGTGTTGGCATTTGCTGGGACGCAAGTTAAAAACGCGCTCGATGCCACCATTAAGTTGGGAGGCGAAAACTACGTATTCTGGGGTGGTCGTGAGGGCTACATGTCCTTGCTGAATACAGACATGAAGCGCGAAAAGGAGCACCTTGCTCGTTTCTTGACCATGGCCAGAGATTATGCACGTAAAAATGGTTTCAAAGGCACCTTCTTTATTGAGCCCAAACCGATGGAGCCGA
>CANHCD010000289.1 GCA_947458795.1 Cyclobacteriaceae bacterium
AGTGTGATTTTATCCTGCACCTCTAGACCTAGGTCCTTACGCAAGTTTTGGATGCGGTTGACTAGATCTCGCGCTATGCCCTCCTCCTTCAATTCCTCAGTTAAAGTGACATCCAAAGCCACTGTCACCCCTTGGTCAGAGGCTACGGACCAGCCCGGAATATCTTGGGAGCTGATCAATACTTCTTCTAGTAGCAGGTCGATTTCTTCACCTTCTACGGTCAGTTTGAACTGGCCCTCACGCTCGATTTGCCCAATTTCTGAGGGGCCCCAATTTTGGAGGGCAGCGACGACGAAGCGCATTTTTGGACCCAATTTCTTACCCAAGAGGGGCAGATTTGGTTTGATTTGCTTCACCAAGATCCCGGAGGCATCATCCAGGTATTCGATGGTTTTGATGTTGACTTCTGTTTGGATCAGCTCTGCTACATGGGCTACCTGAGACTTGAATTTTTCAGAAAGCACCGGTACTAGGATGCGCTGCAAAGGCTGACGCACCTTGATTTTTTCCTTCTTTCTCAAGGAGTGAACCAGCGAAGAGATCGTCTGCGCCAGTTCCATGCTTGTTTCTAGGTCAGGATTGATGAGGGACTGATTGGCGTTGTTCCAATCGGTCAAATGCACGGATTCCAAGCCATGCTCTCCCGCTTCAGTTAGGTTTTTGTACAACCAATCCGCATAGAAAGGAGCGAAGGAGGACATCAGTTGGCTGAGTGTAAAGAGGCACTCGTACAGGGTCTCGTAAGCCGCCTGCTTGTCTGCCTGCATGTCTCCTCTCCAGAATCGCTTCCGAGCGAGGCGCACATACCAGTTGGAAAGCTGGTCTACGGTGAAGTTCTGAATGGCGCGTGTTGCCTTGGTGGCATCGTAGCCATCCATGGCTGCTTCTACTTCTAGGATGAGGGACTGCAACTTGGATAGGATCCATTGATCCAACTCCGCGCGCTCCTGCACTGGAATGGCCTTTTCTGCCCGGTAGATGAAGGCATCTAGGTTGGCATACAAGGCAAAGAAGTTGTAGGTATTCTGTAGGGTACCAAAGAAGCGTCGCTGCACTTCGGTCACTCCGTCCAGGTTGAATTTTAGGTTGTCCCAAGGGTTGGCATTGCTGAGCAAGTACCAGCGCAAGGCATCGGGTCCGTACTCCTTCAAGGTTTTGAAGGGGTCGACGGCATTGCCCAAACGCTTGGACATCTTGTTGCCATTTTTGTCAAGCACCAAGCCATTGGCGATGACATTTTTGAAAGAAACGCTGTCAAATAGCATCACAGACAAGGCGTGCAGCGTAAAGAACCAGCCTCTTGTCTGATCCACTCCTTCCGCGATGTAGTCCGCAGGGAAGTTGGCGGCAAAAATGTCCTTGTTTTCAAATGGATAGTGCCACTGGGCATAGGGCATGGCGCCTGAGTCAAACCAAACGTCGATGAGGTCGGTTTCTCGGACCATTTTTTGACCCGTATTGGAGATCAAAATTACCTCGTCAACGTAAGGGCGGTGCAGGTCTAGTTCCTTGCCAGCGTAGGGCGAGGCGGTCATGAAGCCTGCGGCTACGGACTTGTCGATTTCTGCTTGCAGCTCTGCGATGGAACCGATGCATTTCTCTTCGGTGCCATCGGCAGTTCTCCAGATCGGCAGCGGGGTACCCCAAAAACGGGAGCGGCTCAAGTTCCAGTCCACCAAGTTTTCGAGCCAGTTGCCAAATCTACCGGTGCCCGTGGCCTCTGGTTTCCATTGGATGGTTTTGTTGAGCTCCACCATGCGGTCCTTGTAGGCCGTAGTTTTGATAAACCAGCTTTCCAGCGGGTAATACAAGATCGGCTTGTCGGTTCTCCAGCAATGCGGGTAGCTGTGTTCGTATTTTTCGACCTTGAAGGCCTTGTTTTCATTTTTGAGGAGGATCGATAAGATCACATCGGTGTTTTTGTAATCCGCTGCCGCCTCGTCATCCTGCGTGTAGTTTTTGACATAGAAATCATTCGCTCCAAAGGTCTTGTGAGCGCTGATTCCATGCTCTTCCATCTTGGCAACTAGGTATTCGCCGACGATGGGGAGGAATTTACCTTGACGATCTACCACAGGGACTTCGTTGCTGAGCTCGTCCTGCACAAAGATGCCTGGCACCTTTTGCTGAACCAAGGTTCTAAAGTCATCCGCACCAAAGGCCTTGGCCAAGTGCACGATGCCTGTTCCGTCTTCAGTGGTCACGTAGTCACCTGCCACTACCGTAAAGGCAGGGTGTGGGAGGGACAAACCTGGGATTGGGAGCAGCTGCTCGTATTCCCAGCCAATCATGCTTTTTCCTTTAAACTCTTCCAACACTTGGTAGGGAATCAGTTTGTCTCCAGCGCGATAGTCTTCCAGTGGGAGTTCGGCGGCTTTCGGAGAAAAGTAGGACGCTACCCGAGCTTTTGCCAAAATCACGTCTACTGGCAAGTGGGTGTAGGGATTGAAGGTGCGGACCTTTACGTAGTCTAGGTTCTCACCGATGGCAAGGGCCGAGTTGGAAGGCAAGGTCCAAGGCGTGGTAGTCCAGGCTAGGATGTAGGTATTGGTCTGCCCTTTGAGTTTAAACTGACCCGTGATGGAGGTGTCTTTTACCTCACGGTAGCAGCCTGGCTGGTTGAGTTCGTGCGAACTTAATCCCGTACCTGCTGCAGGAGAGTAGGGCTGTATGGTGTAGCCTTTGTAAAGCAGGCCTTTGTCGTAAAGTTGCTTGAGTAAGTACCAAAGGGACTCGATGTAGTTGGAGTCAAAGGTGATGTATGGATCTTCCAAGTCCACCCAATAGCCGATTTTCTCGGTCAGCTCGTCCCACTCATTTTTGAAGCGCATCACCGTTTCGCGGCACTTTTTGTTGTACTCGGCTACGGTGATTTTTTTGCCAATGTCTTCTTTGGTTATTCCTAGTTCTTTCTCGACTTGAAGTTCCACAGGGAGTCCGTGTGTATCCCATCCCCCTTTGCGTTTGACTTGAAATCCGCGCAGGGTTTTGTAGCGGCAAAAGATATCCTTGAGGGTACGGGCCATGACGTGGTGGATACCGGGCGTACCGTTGGCAGAAGGAGGTCCTTCATAAAAAGTAAAGGTCTTGGCCCCTTCTCGGTTGGAGATGGATTTCTCGAAAATCTGATTTTCTTTCCAATACTGAAGGACCGACTCACCGATGTGGGGGTAGTCAACCTGCTTAAATTCCTGGTACGTTTTCACTGCGTCTATTCTGGTGTACTTGAAGAAATGTATGTATTGAACTCCTCCCGACGAACATAAGTTGGGTCGAGCTTAGCACGCATGGCTAGGCATCTTGCTCAAAACAAG
>CANHCD010000290.1 GCA_947458795.1 Cyclobacteriaceae bacterium
ACGACCACATCTGCTGCCTGTCCCCAGCGGTAGTGGATCTTGGCTAGATTGTTGACAATCTGGTTGAAACCTACGCTCACAAAGTCGGCAAACTGCATTTCGACCATGGCCTTGTAGCCTTTGATAGACAAGCCAAGTCCAGCCCCTATAATGGCGCTCTCGCAAAGTGGGGTGTTGCGAACACGATCTCCGCCAAATTGGGCTTTGAATCCGTCGGTGATTTTAAATACGCCTCCATACTCGCCAATGTCTTGCCCCATCAGGACGAGATTGGGGTACTTTTCCATGGATTCCCGCAGCCCATCGCTGATGGCATCTATAAATCGCTTTTCTGTAGCGCCAGCACTCGGCTCCACGACGGTTTGGGTAAAGGGTGCATACACATCCTGCATTTCCAACTCCAGATTAGGAGTAACCGCTTCTTCTGCAAATGCTATTTCTAGGGCATCATTGATGCTCTTTTTTATCTGTTGGTTGATCTTTTCCTGTTCTTCTGGTTTAAGTACCCCTTCGGAAATCAGGTAGTCTTCGTAGCGGTCCACTGGATCTAGTTGGCCCCATTCCTCCATTAGAATCTTGGGGACATATTTCGTTCCCGATGCTTCTTCGTGGCCGCGCATGCGGAAGGTGATCGCTTCGACGAGTACGGGTCTGGGATTTTCCCGCAGATTTTCGGCAAGGCGTAAAATGGTATCGTATACTTCTAGCACGTTGTTGCCTTGGATGCGTACGGCTTCCATGCCGTAGCCAGGACCTTTTTCGGTGAAGTATTGAAAAGCAAACTGCTCTTCACTGGGGGTGGAAAGTCCGTAGCCGTTGTGTTCCACCACAAAAATCACGGGCAATTTCCAAACTGCCGCCACATTCAATCCTTCGTGGAAGTCGCCTTCTGAACTGGCACCATCGCCTGAAAATACCAGCGCTACTTTTTTCTCCCCTGCGAGTTTGTGCGCCAACGCAATGCCGTCCGCAATGGCCAGCTGTGGGCCTAAGTGGGAAATCATCCCTACAATATGGTGTTCGATGCTGCCAAAATGGAAGGAACGGTCTCTGCCCTTCGTAAAGCCCAATTCTTTGCCCTGAAACTGTGCAAACAAGCGCTCCAAAGGCATGTCTCTACCGGTGAAAATGCCCAAATTGCGGTGCATGGGAAGAATAAATTCATCAGCAGCCAGGGCATTTACCGCCCCAATCGAAACGGCTTCCTGCCCCCATCCGCTAAACCACTTCGAGATCCTGCCTTGGCGAAGGAGAATCAACATCTTCTCCTCGATTCTCCGAGGAACAAGAAGCGATTCATACAACTTAATTAGGGTTGCATCCGAATAATTTTTCCGATCAAAAGTTAATTTTTGGGCGTTAGGGGCAGTAAATTCCATAAGGGGTAATTTTCGTACCTAAGGTACGTCAAGGGAACAAATCCCCCAAGGGTTTTATGAGGTAGTCGCTAAGAAGGAGAAGGATTGCCAAGGAGAACTACTCTCCTGCAGGCCCCCGACTCTCATCGGGGGCTAAAAATAAATGCAAGGAGTTAAAAAATCTGCTGTAATTGACAAACTTATGGATTACTCGCCCCTTACCTTTATCCTTAGCATTAAGGTTGTTTTACCAATGTGTTAAGAAGTAAGTAACAGCAGCTGAAAAGATGGAGTTTGAAAAGACTGAGGTCTTCAAAACATGCTTTTTCTAGGCTTTTTACCTACCTTCGCCTTCCCAAACCGAAGCAAATTCTGTGAAAGCAAGAACATTGAAAAAGGATAAAGTCAACATCATTACGATGGGCTGCTCCAAAAATCTGGTGGATTCTGAGGTACTCCTCACGCAACTTAGAGGCAATGGCATCGATGCCAGCCACGAGTCTGACCGTCAGGACAATAACATCATTATCATCAATACTTGCGGATTTATAGACAATGCCAAGCAGGAATCTATCGACACGATTTTACAATATGTCGATGCCAAAGAGAAAGGTTTGGTAGACAAGGTTTACGTAACGGGCTGCCTCTCGCAGCGCTACAAGGATGACTTGGAACAGGAGATCCCACAAGTAGATGCGTTTTTTGGTACGCGGGAACTGCCGGCAATTCTGAAAAAATTCAAGGCAGATTACAAGCATGAGTTGGTCGGGGAGCGTTTGCTTACCCATGCCAGCCACTATGCTTACATGAAAATATCCGAGGGTTGTGATCGTCCTTGTTCCTTCTGTGCCATCCCGCTGATGCGTGGAGGACACTTGTCGCGCCCCATTGAAGAGCTAGTGAAGGAAGCCCATCACCAGGCTGCCAATGGTACGAAAGAATTGCTGCTCATCGCTCAAGATTCGACCTACTATGGCTTGGATCTCTACAAAAAGCGGAACTTAGCCGAGCTACTTCGGAAGCTTTCTGACGTGGAAGGAATCGACTGGATTCGTCTGCATTATGCCTATCCTACGGGCTTTCCGATGGATGTGATTGAAGTAATGAAGGAGCGTCCGAACATTTGTAAGTACCTAGACATACCCCTCCAACACGGTTCGACGGATGTGCTCAAGGCCATGCGTCGTGGTACTACCCGAGAAAAGCAGGAAGAGCTGATCCATAGTATTCGGGACCTGATCCCTGAGATTGCGATCCGTACCACCTTGATTGCCGGGCATCCTGGTGAAGGGGAAAAGGAATTCCAGGAAATGGTCGATTTTGTGGAGCGCATGAAGTTTGAGCGCTTGGGTGTCTTTACCTACTCCCACGAAGAAAATACCCATGCCTTTGGGATGGAAGATAAGTTGACACAAGAAGAAAAGCAGGCCCGTGCCAACCAGCTGATGGAGGTACAGGAACAGATCAGTTACGACCTCAACCAACAAAAAATTGGCAAGACCTTCAAGGTATTGATCGACAAGAAAGAGGGTGGGCATTTTGTAGGCCGCACCGAGTTTGATTCGGTGGAGGTAGACAACGAGGTGCTGATCGATGCGGCCACTCACTACTGCCGTGTGGGAGACTTTGTGCAGGCCAAAGTAGTGGATGCCACGGAGTTTGACCTTTACGCCACTGTCCAAGACTAGTTTTTTCCCTGAACCAAGGAAGCATTCAAAGGCTAGGATTGAAAATTTTCAAAATACAGCCTTCTCTTATAGTTGAACTAACTTTTGTGAATAAACCTTTGGGCTGCCTGAGCGTTAGGAAGGTAGCGTTTGTAGGTTTTCCCCCAAGCACATTCCAATCATGAAGTTTCTCGCTATCCTTCTCCTATCCATTACATTTCTGACTGTAAGTCGAGAGGCTAGAGGACAGGAGTATTTTTATTTTGGGAACACCAACTTGG
>CANHCD010000291.1 GCA_947458795.1 Cyclobacteriaceae bacterium
CCATCGGGGCGAATGCAAATTACCCAGGGGTTTCAACCCCTGGATTAAAAAACAAAATAAATAACGGAAATCCGTGAACACCTTCGAGGTCTGAAAGACCTCAAAGGTGAGACAAAAAAGCCCGTCCCGAAGAATTTCGGGGCGGGCTTTTTCGTAGGACTGGTGGTTTGTATTACACGTAGTTGTTGAGCATCACCGGCATCACGAGCATCAAGATGTCTTCGTTGGCATCTTGAGAAGCTGGTACAATCAAACCTGCACGGTTTGGTGCGGAGAACTTCAAACTTACTTCTTTGCAAGAAAGGTTGTTCAACATTTCTACCAAGAACTTGGCGTTGAATCCAATCTCAATGTCCTCGCCTTCGTGGTCGCAAGACAAGCGCTCGTTGGCTTCGTTGGAGAAGTCCAGATCTTCTGCAGAGATCATCAACTCGCTTCCGGTCAACTTCAATCTTACCTGGTGGGTAGTCTTGTTGGCATAGATAGCAATACGACGCAAAGAACCCAATAACTCCATCCGATCGATGTTCATTCGGTTTGGATTTTCTACTGGAATTACGTTTTCGTAATCTGGGAATCGCTCGTCAATCAGACGGCAGATCATCTTGATGTTGTTGAACTTGAAGTAAGCATTGGACTGGTTGAATTCCACCGTAACTGGCACATTCTCAGATGGCAAGGTAGACTTCAGGAGGTTCAAGGCTTTTCTCGGGATAATCAAGCTCGCGCCATTGGCGGATGCTATATCTACTCTTCTGTAACGCACTAGACGGTGTCCATCTGTTGCTACAAAGGTGGTGTTGGTAGGACTCAAATTGATATACACCCCAGTCATAGCAGGACGAAGTTCGTCCGAAGAGGTAGCGAAAATGGTATTTGAAATCGCAGAAGACAATACCTCTGTAGACATGTCTACTGTGGTGGCGTTGTTTACTGTTGGAATTTTTGGGAAGTCGGTGGCGTTCTCACCAGCGAGACGGTAGCGGCCATTGTCTGAACTGATCTCTACCGCGTAGGTGTCGTGATCGATGCTGAAAGTTACCGGCTGCTCAGGCAAGTTTTTCAAGGTTTCGATCAAGATGCGCGCAGGCACCGCAATATTTCCATCTTCCTTCGCCTCCACTTGGAGTTGGGTCATCATGGAAGTCTGCAGATCCGAAGCAGTGATGGTCAATACAGATCCCTTGATTTCAAAAAGAAAGTTTTCCAGAATAGGCACCACCGGGTTGGTGGTCACTACACCGTTGATGGCAGAAAGCTGCTTGAGCAAGGCGGAGGAGGAAACAATAAATTTCATATCGTAGGGGTGGTATAGTTTTTTTCTAGTGAGGTAAATTTATAAATAAAATGCTAATTCAGAGGGGCTGCTTCCCAATTGTGATAAAAAAGTTAAAAATAGCCTCCTGATTTTTAATTTATCCCTTTCGGGAAAATCGTTTTACCCGCAGCAAGCCAATCAAACCTCCCATCAATCCCAAGAAAAGCACGGGAATTCCAAGGTTGATCAGCTGCCACATTTGTTTTTCTTCGGCTACCTTCACCTTGTTCAAGGGACGAATTTGCAAGACCTTAGTACGGGTTGCAATAATCCCCTCTGGATCAGTCAAGTACTGAAGAATGTTTTCCAAAAACTGCTTGTTGGCATAGGTAGTCTGCGCCATTGGATCCTCACCCAGTGGAAGTGGTTCCTGATCCGAAAGTTTGATTTGGCTTTGGAACACCGAGGCATCTCCCAACACGAGCACTTTTCCTTTTCCACTGTTCTTCACCGTGATACCCGCAAATTCCTCGGGGACAAATCGATTCTTAAACAGGGAAGTAAACTCCCCTTCCAGCAAGTAGGCAAGCGGCAAATTTTGAAGCGCAAACTCAGATTCTAATGGAGGTTCTTGAAATGCGGTCAGGCTAACCAAATGCGGCAAGGACAGTATCCGAGAACGATCCGAACTAAACAGTAAGGGAGTCTTTTTTACCCCATCGGCTTTCACCGTATCGAGGCTGCTGGAATAGCGAAAATTTACCTGATCCAATCCCTTAGTGATCGGGTGGGAATACATGCGGCCCGCTTGAAAATGATACGGCCAAGGCAGAGGAACCAGCTGCTCTTGGTTGCCAAAATTTCCTCCCATCACTGGGATTACCCCAAAATTAAGGTCCTGAATCAAGTCTTTGTTGACCCGGATCCCGTAGCGAAATAGGAGGCGATCCAAACTATTTTCTTGAGGCAGAGCCAAGGCCCCATCTCCCGCCAACTGGCTTAAATCCAAACTTGATCCCTCGGCGGCAACCACTAGATTGCCTCCTCCCATGACGTATTGATCCAAAAGGAAAAGCTCGCGATCGGAGAAGGTACTGTCTGGCCCCAAAATGAATACCGCAGCAAAAGAACTCAGGTCTTCTACTTTTTTGGCCTGCTCCATCGGCACCTTAAACAATTCGTAGCGACCATTGAGTGCTTCCACCATCCCAAAGCCATCGTCCTCCGCCAGCTCACCATGGCCAATGATCATCGCTAAAGCGGTTTTTTGAGGATACAGTAATTTTTGGATGGCCTGAGAAAGCTCAAACTCTAGATTTTCGATAGATGCATTCAAGGTTTGCTCAGCGGACATGCCTCGCTCCCCTTTCAAGATCAAAGCCCCAGTTTCGTAAGTGTCATCTGACACCAAGATTCCAGGAAAAATAAGCTGCTCCTGCTGACCCGTTGCCTTGTTGACAAAGAGGTTGGTAGGACGAATCCCATAGTCGGCAAGCGTGTAGATAAATTCTTCCTTCAAAGAGTCGGTCACTTCCAAGGGATCAAAATAGGATACGGTAATGTTCTCCGCCGAGTAGGCATTAAAGGTGCGAACGGTCTCCTCTATGGATTTTTGGAGGCGACGCATCCCTCCCGGAAGCTGCTCCCCGGTCAATAAAATGTCTACATGCAAGGGACGATCTATGCCTTCCAGGAGCTTTAGGGTGGAAGGATGTAGGGAATAGCGCTTTTCTTCAGTGAGGTCAATTCGAAAACGGACCGTCAGTGCCAAGCCTGCAAAGACCAGGATGCCAAGCAGCAACGCCGTAAGTGGAAATAGCCGATGGGATAGCAATTGGTTCATTTCTTCTTCAAAATCAAGACCGTTGCCCCAAGAAATACCCAAATCATCCCAAAAAGAAAAAAGAGGTCCCTGCTGTCGATGACTCCTCTACTCAGACTGTTGTAGTGGTAGCTCAGGCTGAGCTCCTCCACCCAATAGGCCCAATCTCCCGGCACCATCCCTGCCAAAGCGGTCAATCCAAAATACAAGACAAAAC
>CANHCD010000292.1 GCA_947458795.1 Cyclobacteriaceae bacterium
GTCCATGTACGTGATTGTAAGGCTTGTTTCGCTCAAACTTTCCAGAACAAATTCGCAAAAAGGCAATTCGGTTGCGGTGGTTGGGGTCCATGTTGGCATGGATCTTAAACACAAATCCAGAAAACTTGGATTCATCTGGAGCAACTTTCCGAAGATCTGTCTCCCTGCTTTGAGGGATCGGGGCAATCTGGATAAAGGTGTCCAACATTTCATTCACCCCAAAATTATTCACGGCAGAACCAAAAAATACTGGAGCGATTTTTCCTTCCAGGTAATCGTTCACATCAAAATCAGGATACACTCCTTCGATCAAATCCACATCTTCGCGAAGCTGCTTGGCATTTCCCGGACCAATCAAGGCATCCAACTGTGGATCATCTAGGTTTTCAAAAACCTGGCGATCGTCACTCAACTTCCGCTGCGAGGGCGTAAATAGGTTGAGCTTCTTCTCGTATAAATTATAGACCCCTTTAAATCCCTTTCCCATCCCAATGGGCCAGGAGAGTGGGCGAACTTTTATTTTCAACTTGGCCTCCACCTCATCCAATAAATCATAGGGGTCACGACCTTCACGGTCCAGCTTGTTGATAAAGCAAATCACTGGGGTTTTCCGCATGAGGCAAACTTCCATCAGCTTCTCGGTTTGGATCTCCACCCCTTTTACGCAGTCAATCACCATGATCACCGAGTCCACAGCAGTCAAGGTTCGGTAAGTATCTTCTGCAAAATCCTGGTGACCTGGCGTATCTAAGAGATTGATTTTGATGTCTTTGTACTCAAAGCCCATCACCGAAGTTGCCACGGAAATCCCCCGTTGCTTTTCAATTTCCATCCAGTCCGACTTGGTAGCCGTATCAATCTTGTTTGATTTTACTGCTCCAGCCGTTTGTATCGCCCCTCCAAAAAGAAGCAATTTTTCGGTTAAGGTAGTCTTTCCAGCATCCGGGTGAGCAATGATGGCAAAGGTCCTACGTTTATTGATTTCGGTGGTTAAACTCATGACTGCTAAAATTCAGGCAGCAAAGGTAGCTAAAAATGAATCAACCCGATTTTTTAAGTTGCACTTCAGTAGCCTTTATGCAATTAGAGGCGCCTTCAGGACGCTAGTGAGGATCCCAATTTTCCTCATACCCCATCCCACATTCCTTTGCTTTTGAAGGGTGTTCCTTCCACCAAAGGCACCGGCAATAGAATGCGAAAAGTGGTGCCTTTTCCTAACTCAGACTGCTTGACAAAAATTTTCCCCCCATGGTAGCCCTCCACGATACGCTTAGATAAGGTCAGGCCTAGTCCCCAACCCCTTTTTCTGGAGGAAAATCCTGGGGTAAACACCTTTTTGAACTTCATTTTCTCAATTCCCATCCCTGTATCGCTGATATCGATACCCACAAATTTGTCATTGTCTTGGAAAAGCGAAATGCGAATCATCCCTTTTCCCTTCATTGCATCGACCGCATTTTTGCACACATTTTCGATCACCCAATCAAACAGGGGCTTATTTAGCAGGGCCACTAATTCTTTCGAATCGGATTGGATCTCCCAATCTACTTTGGTGGAAATCCGAGGCCTCAGGTAGGAGACTCCCTCCTCAATAATTTCATAAACGTTCTCTGGCTGGATCACAGGTTTACTCCCAATGCTACTAAATCGCTCCGTGACTACTCGAAGCTTGGTCACATCCTTGTCCATTTCCTGAATGATTTCCTGATTTTCATCCCAAACAGGAGAATTTTTGAGGTAATCCATCCAGGCCATGAGTGAGGCAATCGGCGTACCCAGCTGGTGGGCAGTTTCCTTAGTCAACCCAGCCCAAACCCGATTTTGCTCTGAAAGTTTACTTTGACTAAAGACCACATATACTAGAAGACCAAAAAGTAAAATCACCCCCAGTTGGATGTAGGGATAGTACTTCAAATTGGTCAAAAGAGCTGAATTGCGGTAATAAATTCGAATAGCTGCTTCTTCCAGAACGATGGGCGGGTAGTCCTCCTGCATCTCTTGCAACTCCTGATTCAAAATCCGAGTGGAGTCGGCTTGATTCTGGCTGTTATTGAACGAAATATTTCGAAAATCAATGGGATTACCCTCCCCATCTACCATGATGATGGGAAATGAATAGTTCTGCTGAATAATTTCTTGGTTGATAAATGTTAGATTCTCCGAAGTAGTCGCAGCATAATCTAAGGCCGCTGATAATACCCGAATTTGCCTATCCTCCCGCTCCCGCAGTTCCTCTACAAGTCTGTGCGTGTACCCAATCGATCCCAGCCCCAGCAAAAGTGAAATCAAAAAAATCAGCCATTTCACTAACTTTTTGTTTTGATAGAAGTCAATTGAGGCTATATCCTGAAAGCGGTTTTTCATTCGCAAAGCTGGTGTAGTATACTAGTAACTAAAGATTGAAAATAAAAGTATCTCTAGCTCAGGAAAAATAAGGCTTTCTTGGAAAACCAACTACTTCCCCTCAGAATAAATCTAACCTACACGAGTAGGCTAGCCTATCAATTTGCACTCTTGACCCACTTCCAAATCGTCTTGTAAGAAGGCTTGGTTCCATGCATCAAAATACCAATTCGGTAAATTTTTGCTGCCAGCCAGGTAGTGCCGAAAAAACCCAGCACGAGCAAGACCATCGATAAGGCCAACTCCCAAAAAGGAACCCCATAACTGATTCGACCCATCATCGCAATCGGTGAGGTGAGCGGAATAATGGAAAGCCAAAAAGAAGTGCTGCTACTAGGATCTTGAAGTACAAAAACAAATAAGCCCATGTACCCGACCAACAAGGGAATAGTAATGGGAAGCATAAATTGCTGGGCATCTGAAGGCGCATCTACTGCTGCACCCACTGCTGCAAACAGAGCTCCATATAACAAATACCCGCCCAGAAAATAAAATACAAAGGCCGCCACCAAGGATACAAAGTCAATGCCGTCAAGGACTTGAAGGATCGCCCCCAATTCCCCTGCATCAGGTGTTGCTGCCATCAGTTCTGGATTTGCCATCTCCATAGCCTGTTGCTGCGGCATTTGCATACCCAATACACCCATCACAAGGGAAGAAAGTGTACCCACTAGAAGAACCCAAATTAAAAACTGAGTTAGCCCTACAGCCCCAATACCCACTATTTTCCCCATCATAAGTTGGAATGGCCGCAATGAAGAAACCAAAATCTCCACAATCCGTGTGGATTTCTCCTCTATAACCCCCTGCATAATTTGGTTGCCATAGATAAAAATGAAGAGGTAAATCAAAATACCGGATAAAAATCCAAGTGCATA
>CANHCD010000293.1 GCA_947458795.1 Cyclobacteriaceae bacterium
AGCAGGCAAAGTCACTTAAAGCCTTACTCGATCGACTAGACAAAGCCACTGATTTCCGAGGCTTGAAAGAATTCAAAAAAGAACACAAGGAAGACCTTCCAGCAGCAAAAAATGAGGTGAGCAGCCCCTTCAAAATATTTGAAGTAGCAGGATTTACCATTTGGGTGGGGAAATCTGCCAAAGACAATGACGAGATGCTTCGGAACTTTGTGCATAAGGATGACCTGTGGCTCCATGCACGAAATGTTCCTGGATCTCATGTCGTCATTCGGAAAAAAGGCATGCCCACTGTTCCTCAGCAAGTCGTGGAGCGGGCCGCCTCCTTGGCTGCCTTTTATTCCAAGCTCAAAACAGATTCGCTTAGTCCTGTGATTGTTACGGAGGCTAAGTTTGTGCGAAAAGTGAAGGGCTCTGCTCCTGGATCAGTGGTAGTGGATCGCGAAAAAGTAATCTTGGTGGCTCCCAAGGGCCCCGACCAAGACACTGCACTCCACTAGTTCGCTATTTGGGAAACAAATTCTTGTTTCCCGTTTCTCTAATTAGCTAGAAAACTAGTGGAGAGCTCCTGCCGGTAGCACTAACTTGACCCTAAAGCCAAATTTAGCCTAAGTAAACGTCCCTACGTTTCTTTTGAACCAAGTTGCGGAACATTACCCCAAGAAGGCCGCTGAATCCACCCAGAATAAAGCCCAAAACCGCAGTGAGGACCATCAAACTAAGCCCGGAGCCAAGGCCCATTAATGCACCCATTTTGTCAGGGAGCGTACTGGAAGTCACTGCAGAAATGTAAACTGTCTGGCCCAACCAAGCTAGGCCCATTCCTAGGCCACCGCCAAAGAATCCACCCCATACACTCGGGCGAATTAATCCAGCCAATACAGCCAAGGCGATCATGACTACCCAGTAGGGAGAGACGATGTTTAAAAACACCACCAATAAGGCGCTCAAGAGGGTAAATAATAGAAATTTCATGGTTTGCCTTATTTTAAAGTTGTTTTGAACAATACTCCTTTTTGATCTTCCTTCTTTCTCAGATCAAAATCTACATAATCCCCTTTCGCCCAAATAGGGATAAAATTATCGTAAAATCTACTTCCTGGATTACCTGATTGGCCTCCAGGGTAAATGCCAAAGGCTTTGATGGTCGAACCTAGCTCTACCACCATTCGCCAGCTCGCACCATGCCTGCTTCCTGTCGCATTTAGGATGCCTGAGCCACCTCCAGTGTACACCCCTGCTACTGAGAACGCTTTAAAATTAGGGACTAGGTGCTGAATAGTTGTTTTTTTATAATCTGCCCAACCGTAATCACCCTCCTTGGTTTCCCAGTTCTTCATTGCTACGAGCAAGGAATCAAAGCCTACACGAACATGGTACTGGGCAGTTTGAATACCCTCAGCCATGTGCACATCAAAAACAGAATCCTCAGGAGAAGCGCTCATCAAAGCGATAGTTTGGTAGTTATTGGGGCGCACCACTGGTGCTCCTTGCTCCATTAATTCTCTCCAGATGCTCTCTGTAGTTTCAGCAAACCAAATCGAATAAAGTGTTTGCCCTTTTTTGTCAGGATCAGCAAAAAAGTCCCAAGCCTTCAAATCAGACAAGTATTTTTTAGCTTCCTTTGAAGACGATCCATGATCGGCCAGCAAATTGAGTAGTACTGGTAGGGATTCTGCCGCTTGAAGGTTGTATGAATCGTACTGCAAGGCCTTCATGTCATCCACTGTAATTTGCTCCATTGCGGATAGCTCGCGGTTCAACCTACGGTTTCGATAATGCTCGAACGAATTATCAAAAACGTAGTAGGGATAAGTACTATCAACAGGATGCTGGTTGGCAGAAGAAACAAAGCCCCGCTCAGGATTGAGCGTGTTGGCATTGTGTTCGAAAGGAATGTAACCTTGCCATTCCATCCGTGGATCTGCACCATCCATAAAGAACTTGCCTTGCTCCTTCCATTTCAGTGGGAATTTGCCTTGAATTCGCATGGCGATATCGCCTGTTTTTGAAGCAAATACAAAGTTTTGAGCCGGAGCGGCATACTCTTTCAAGGCTTCGGTGTAGTCGGCATGGTTTTTTGCTTTGTTGAGAAGCATGAAGGTCTTCTGCTCGTTGGATGTGCCTTGATGCACGATCCAGCGCAGCGCAAAATTAACATCCTGTCGGTCTGACTTGAAGGATTGATCATACACTACCGGCCCATAGTGCGTATACACCACGGTGTCCAAAAACACTTCTTGGCCTTTTACATGGATTTCTTCTATTCTAACTTCTGTAGGTTTCCATTCCTGGCCATATTTGTATGCTTTTCTAGATGCATCCTGAAAGGTGATTTTGTACCAGTCTCGGGTATCCTTGGTGGCATTGGTGACACCCCAAGCAATATTTTCATTGAACCCAGAGATAATCCCAAGTGCTCCGGGGAGCGTCGCTCCTTTTACCGTATGGGTAGGCGTACTCAATTGCATGGAATACCATAAGGAAGGAAGATTCAAACTCAAATGTGGGTCATTCGCAAGAATAGGGTTCCCATTTTTGGTTTTTTTCCCGCTGACAGCCCAGTTGTTGGAGCCCGTACCTTCAGTAGGCTGTGCTAAAGGTTCAAGTTGAAGGGTTTCTTCAGGATAATTTAGGCTATCAGGTTTTGTAGGAGCCAAGGATGTAAAATCCCACACACGCTCCTTTTCAATAACGGGATCATTCTCACTTGGGAAATCTGGATACAATCGATCTAAATTTACCTTTCCCAAGATTTTTTTGAGGTTGCTGTACTCCAAATCCCGATCACCGACAAGCATGTCGGACATGTACTTTAGCAAGAGTAGCGATTTGTAAGCTGACCATGCTTCAGGTCTGTAATTTAACAACTTATATTCTACAGGAAGTCGCGCATCAGTCAATTGGGCAATGTATTGATTGACCCCATCTGCATAGGCTTCAACCAATGCAAGTGTAGCAGGATCCTTTTCTGTAAGGTAGCTTATCCCTTTTTCTGCTCCATAGGCTAGGCCTTTTCTTCGAGTCATGCGATCCAATTCCAAGGCCATAGGACCCACAATTTCGGAAAGTCTACCTGCTGCTGCACGGGTTTGAAACTCCATTTGCCAGAGCCGATGCTTTGCAGTGATGTAGCCTTGAGCTCGGTAAAGATCCAACTCATTCTCCGCATAAATATGAGGGATGAGCTGCTCGTCGTAAACCACCTCGACTGCTGCATTTAGATCCTCTAAAGACAGGGCCTCCTCGGCAAGCTGGTCTTCACTAAATGA
>CANHCD010000294.1 GCA_947458795.1 Cyclobacteriaceae bacterium
ATTGTATTTTGTCCAACCCTATGCAGTCTTGCAAGAGGCCTTGGGTTGGGAGGATTCCCAGCTCCTAGATACCCTTACTTTGCTTTTAGAGAAAGGTTGGATCAAATGCTTTTCAGCACCAGACCAAGAATGCTTCGAAGACATTGACCTGCATGCAGTAGGGAAGGTGCTTATGTATTTGGCCACAAAAAAGGGCTTAATGGCTCACAATACCCTCTAACGTGCAATCGAATAGTTATAAATACCAACGGAAAGAATTGGAGCTGAAGGCCTTGCTTGAAATCACGCAGGCCATCAATGAAAACCAATCTGAAGAGGTGCTGATCAACATCTTCAAGTTCACCTGTTTGGTACACCTCGATATTCGTTCCTTGATTTTGTATGTAGCTAAGGAAGGCGACTTTGAGCAGCGCATCGCTCATGGCCTAAAGTCAAAAACTCCTATCCTCCTCTCAGTCAATGCTGTAGAAGAAAATAAGAAAACTGGCAGCTTATCCATCCGTCTCGAAGATGGCTATTCTTTTGGGGAGCTGGAAACTTACTTGCCAGTATACCATAAGGAGAAGCTGCTGGCGATTTTGTTTTTGAAACGAAAAAATAAGGAGCTTGAATTGGACTTGGACTTTACCCAGGCCCTTGCCAATATTCTGGTCGTTGCTTTAGAGAATAAACGTTTTGCGAGACGGCAGCTGGAACAGGAAGTAGTCAAAAGGGAGATGGAGATTGCCTCGCAGGTGCAGCAACTTTTATTTCCTGCAGTTTTACCGAATACAGAATTTTTGAAGGCGGAGGTAACCTACATTCCGCATAGCAAGGTTGGGGGCGACTATTACGATTTGATTGCAAGTGGGGAGGATAAATTGTATTTCTGTATTGCGGATGTGTCCGGAAAGGGAATGGCAGCAGCTCTACTGATGTCTAATTTTCAAGCCGCACTTCGGACCTTGCTGCGAAGCCATACAGACTTGGAAACCTTGATTCAACAACTGAATTTTACCCTATTTGATCTGACCAAAGGGGAGCGATTTTTGACTTTTTTCCTTGGAGAATATGAGTTTGCCTCTGGCAACTTACGTTTTGTAAATGCAGGTCATAATCCGCCTGTTTTGTATGGAGCTACTTCAGGCACCACAGAGTTTTTAGAGGCGGGTACCACCATCTTGGGAGCTTTTGAATTTGTCCCCTTTTTGGAAGTAGGGATGCGGGAAGGCTTGCGAGATTTTACGATACACCTCTATACGGATGGCTTGACTGAGGCCATGAATCCTGAGGAAGAAGAGTTTGGCGAGGAGCGATTGAGAGAATTTATTGGGAAAAACAAGGACCGAGATCCTGCTCAATTTCATCTTGAGTTTCGATCAGCGATGGATAAATTCTCCAAGAAAGTGCCTTTTCATGACGATTTAACGCTGTTGAGCCTTCGATTTTCGAGTCAATGAGAGCTTACCAAATTCCTTTTTTTCTCCCCTTTCTCTATTCCAATCGGCTTTGGTCTGGGCCAGCATCGGAGCGAAAAATCTCCCTCACCTTCGACGATGGACCTGTACCAGGTATTACGGATTGGGTGCTGGCGGAATTGGAAAAGCGGGGCCTGAAAGCCACATTTTTTATGGTGGGGGATAATGTGCGCAAGCATCCTGCCTTAGCCCAATCCGTCCTGGAAGCAGGACATCAACTCGGGAACCATACCTACCACCACCTTTCTGGCTGGAAAACATCCACAAAGACCTATTTGGATGATGTGGCAAGTTGCGATGCTATTCTTGCCGATACTGTTGGGGAGATGCCTCGGTTTTTTCGGCCACCCTATGGTTGGATGAGTCCTGGGCAAGCCAAGGGGCTAGTCCCTGCCAAGAAAATTGTGATGTGGAATTTGTTGAGTTATGATTTTGATTCGGATTTGTCTTCGGAGATCTTGATTCGGGAATGTACTTCAAGAACAGTTCCTGGGACGATAGTTGTCTTTCATGATCAGCAGAAGACCAAGGCGCAGCTGATGCGCGTTTTGCCTCAATACCTGGATTTTTTAGTGGGGGAGGGATATACCACCCAGCTCTTGGAAGGCTAGAGGGCTATTCGATTTAGGACAGTAATTTTTTAAACCAATCTGTTCCTTTCGGGATATTGCATGTATACTTTCTTATTTTTGAGGGATAAATGACCCCTTAACCCTGCTTTTAGATGCAGTTGATCGATACACACGCCCATATTTATTCAAGCAAGTTTGATGCAGATCGCGATCAGGTCATTGCCGAGATCCTTGCAGCGGGTGTTTCGATGATTTTCATGCCCAATGTAGATGTGCATAGCATCGACCGTATGCTGGACTGTGAGGCCCGCTACGGGGACTTGTGTGTGCCGATGATGGGATTACATCCTTGTGAAGTAGGAGATGACTTTGAGGCGCAGCTGCAGGTAATGGAAAACTGGCTCAATAGCCGGCCTTTTGCTGCCGTGGGAGAGATTGGTACGGATTTGTACTGGGATAAGACCAATTTGGATCGGCAACTTGTAGCCTTAGAGATTCAGGTGGGCTGGGCCAAAGCCAAGGAACTACCCATAGTATTGCACTGTAGAGAATCCATCGATTTGACCATTGAGTTTATCGAGAAAGCACATAACGGGAAGCTGAAGGGAATATTTCATTGCTTTACGGGCACGCTTGACCAAGCAAAACGCATTGTCGAGATGGGGTTTTTGTTGGGGATTGGAGGCGTTGCAACCTACAAAAATGGAGGTTTAGATCAGGTGATTCCGTATATTGGGTTGGAGCATTTGGTATTGGAAACAGATGCGCCCTATTTAGCGCCGGTTCCACATCGAGGGAAAAGAAATACCCCAGCTTTCTTGCCCTTTGTTGCGCAACGAGTAGCAGACCTGCTTCAGGTACCCGCTGCGGTGGTAGCAGAATCAACTTGTGCTCAGGCACTTCAACTGTTTACAAAGATCGAAAAATGAATTACAAGATCGTTCGACTGAATACCGGAATCAAAACTAGTAAGGCATCCTCTGTGCTGATTATTTACACGGGAGGAACTTTGGGTATGTCTTACGATGATTCGGGTGCTTTGGTGCCCTTCAATTTTGGGCAGATTTTGGAGAAAATCCCGATTCTGTCCAATATGAATATAGCCATCACCGTGATTTCATTTCCTGAGCCCATCGATTCTTCCAATGTGACGATGAGTCACTGGATGGATATGGCCTATATCATCACGGAGAATTACGACAGTTACGATGGCTTTGTGGTCTTG
>CANHCD010000295.1 GCA_947458795.1 Cyclobacteriaceae bacterium
ATAAAGTTAAATTCTACCTTTTAATACCTTTTCAAATCCTTTCGTAATCCCCAAATTCACTGAAGATAAATAAAACTCCTTGATCTGTTCGTAGATGCAGCCTACTACCTTGCCAAATCATACTGCTAATTTCACCAAAACCGTAGGGAATGGACATGTTGATATAATCATGTCTGTCCTTGTACACTCGAAAGCTGATTGAATCCAGCTTTTCTACCATGCCGTAATCGGCAAACGCTAAGAAATTGTTCATAATATATAGATTAATGTTTTTATGGTATAATCTCAGGCATCCTCCGTTTGTGACAACTTTCTAAACTTTTTTTTGAGCAAAACCCAAATTCCCTCCTTGAGATAAAATTCCTTCTTGATCAAACAGCCATTGGATAAGTTCTGGATCCAACAAATCCATAAATTCAAATTGCCGGATTTTACGCTCTATATTTCTGAGCTGCGCAGGGCTCCAAGAAAGCTGCTGCAATAATGGTTTAGCTGCTGCCGGCAAACTTCCCAGTTTTATAGAGTCATCTAGGATACGACTACGCGTCTGGGTATCTGGCATAGAGATTTCTTGACAAAATAGAAATCGCCTAAAAAATGCTGGATCTAAATGATGTTTTAGGTTGGTGGTAGCAACCAAAATCCCTTCAAAACGATCCAGTTCTTCAAGCATTTTTGTTTGAGCTTGATTGTGAAAGGCATCGTTGCTAGTGCTCACTTCCACCCTTTTGCTCATCAATCCATCTGCTTCATTGATTAATAAAATGAGTGGTGATTTACTCTGGATCCGCTTTTTTGCGTAAGCCTCAAAAACCTTTGCTATGTTCTTTTCTGTTTCCCCCACCCATTTGCTATGTATTTCTGAGAAGTTCATTTGCATGATTTCCACTTTACAGATTTTTGCAACTTGGTGTACGAATTCTGTTTTACCAGTTCCCGGCAAACCATAAAGAAGCAGAGTAAGGGATTGGTTAGTTTTTTGAGGTGCGGCAATAAGCCTGCAGAATAATTCAAAAAAAGTCGTTTCACTGCGGTTAAAGTACAAAGGCACTTCTGGTATAGCATGATGCTGCAACTCCCAATACAATCCTTTTGAAGTTCTTTTATCAGGTTGAATCACCTCAATGGATTCATTTCGGAGTAGCTTAACCAACCTTTCTGAGGGTAATGACTCTAAAGTGATACTTCCTTTTTCCAATGCCATTGTGATCAACTCTTGTTGCTGTGGAATAAACTTGTTTTGATATACCTTATTCAAAACACTAAGGATTTTCTCAGGCTCTAGGCCCAAATCCATTAACGAATAAGGCATTTCTCCTGAAAAAAAAGAGTCCAGGTAGCAACATAGGAAGTGAAGGTCATCGAATGAAGCTTTGGATTTTTGAAGAAATTGGAGGAGAACAACTTCGGAAAAATGACTTCCTGTCAATCGAAGAAAACTGGGAATATCCTTGATGTCAAGGAGCAAAGAACAAAGCCGAACTGTTACAATACAGTCTCGAATGTCTTGATGGAAGTTTTTTTCTTTCCCTTTCTTTGAAGGAATGACCCTGAAAAAAACCTGCTCTCCTTCCCACTTTTTGAAGATAGCAACAAGTTTGCCCTGCCTAATCAGCGATATAATATCCTTAAAAATTTGCTCCTGATCTTTGAATAGAGAATCCAATAGCGCATTCAAGCCAATCTGCCCTGTTTCTGAAAATTTTTCTTGGATAATCCTTTTTAGGTAACATTCGAAGTTCTGATCCATGATGGGATTTCTTATTAGCTCTAAGTAAAGAGATAAGGCTTGGAAGACTTATTCTGTGACAGTTTCCCTCAAAAAAATTTAAAAGCCCTGGTTTAATGGATTTCTAGTGGTCTAAATTGTAGAAAACCCTTTACCTATCACAGGGAAATAGCAGGATGTAGCAGTCATCGGTAATGGGAGTGTTGATAGGATATTTACAAAAAAAATTGGGTGTCGGAATTCCAATAAAAAATTAGAAATGGAACCATCAATGGCTGAAGACAAATGGCAACCAACAGTACCCAACGCACAGACTCTTATTTCAAAAGTTTCACACTTAAATTCAATTAAAAGCAGGCAAAACAAATCCGGAATAAAAGTCTTGCTTTTTTCAATTCATGCCTCCATTTAATTTTTTGGTTTCCTGAAAATCAGGCAATGTTGCCAGGGTAGGTTGCTGCTATTTTTTTCAAATGATCCGGTGGACAACATCCATGTGGTAAGCTTCCTTGGAGACGGCTACGACAACAAGTTCTTCTCCATCAAGGACAACATCCTGTACTGGAACAGTGCAGAACGTGCTGCGGGTAAAGTCACTTTCAGCATCGTAGTACGTGTCACAGACCGAGATGGCAATACGCTAGACAAGTTCTTTACGATTACTAGAACTCGAAAGGAATTCAATTCCTTGACGATAACGAATGCTTACAGTCCAAATGGGGATGGAGCAAACGACGCATGGGGTGTTCCCGAGCTGCGCTTCTACGAAGGGGTGCGGATCCAAATCTTCGGTAGCGGTGGATCACGATTGTTCTACACCGAAAACCCAGATATACGATGGGACGGAACCTATAATGGCAAGGATTTGCCAGTGGGAACCTACTATTGGGTGATCGAAGTGATCGAAACAGGAGAGATGAGAAGAGGAATGTTGAATTTGATACGTAAATAAAATAATTTACGAACTGAAAAAGTACAAAGTACCAGGTACCCGCCGCGGCGGGCAGGCGAAATAGGATTGAAATAGAGTTGAAATAGACTGCGCTTCGCTCTGTGAAATAGATTGAACTAGCAGAAGAGTTTAATATTTCACCGAGCGAAGCTCGGTTCATTTCCATGTATTTCTACTGTATTTCTTGATAACAAAAAAATATGAAAAAGATAATTCTTTCCCTACTATTCCTTCTAACTGTGACAGTAGTATGGGCTCAAGTGCCACAACAGATCAGCTACCAATCCGTCATCCGTGATGGAAACAATAAGGTGCTAGCCGCTTCAACTGTAGGAATTAAAATCTCCTTGCTGCAAGGTTCTGCTACAGGTTCTGCAGTATACGTGGAAACCCATCGCAAATCCACCAATGCAAATGGACTGGTGAGCTTAGAAATTGGAACAGGAACAGTTTTGTCGGGAAGTTTTGCGAGCATTAACTGGGCCAATGGACCCTACCTGATCAAAACGGAAACAGATCCTACGGGTGGGACCAACTACGGCATACCTGGTATAGCTCCCTTGAATAGTG
>CANHCD010000296.1 GCA_947458795.1 Cyclobacteriaceae bacterium
AATTGCGAATGGCGTCGAAAAGAAAATTAAAGTTAAGCGGCAGGTAGTCGCCCCTGGCGTGACTTTCAAATCTTGTTCTGCCTGTCAAGGCAGCGGACAAGTAAAGAAAGTTGTCAATACCATGTTGGGTCAGATGGTCGCAGCAAGTACCTGTGGGGTATGTGCAGGATCTGGACAATTGGTTGATAAGAAGCCTGATGATGCGGATTCACGTGGACTTTTACTGAAAGAAGAAGTGATTTCCATCACCATCCCTGGCGGTGTGGGTGAAGGCATGCAACTCAGCATGTCCAGCAAAGGAAACGAAATGCCCGGAGGAATTCCTGGTGACCTTTTGATTGTAATTGAAGAAGCTGAGGATGGGGTTTTCCAACGTGAAGGCAACAATGTCATCTATGACCTACATATTTCTTTTATTGAAGCTGCCCTAGGGGAGTCAGTGGAAGTTCCTACCCTTGATGGGAAAGTAAAAATCAAAATTGATCCGGGTACTCAAAGTGGAAAAATGCTCCGACTGAAAGGCAAGGGGATTAAAGATATCAATGGATATGGTAGAGGTGACCAACTGATTATGGTCAATATTTGGACGCCAACTACACTTTCAAAAGAGGAAAGAACTGTTTTGGAAGGATTGAAGCAGTCTGAGAATTTCAAGCCCGACCCTGGGAAGCAAGAGAAGTCCTTCTTCGATCGGATGAAAGAGTTTTTTTAAAAAAGTGAAAAGCCAGAGTCAAGCTCTGGCTTTTTTTATATTTTTAAAGAACCTTTTTTTTGCTTCCCCCGTACCCTATTCTTATGCTTAAAAAATTGTGCCTTTTTCTTTTTCTATTACCCCTCACAGGTAGTTGGGTATGCGCACAATTTGTAAAGGAATATCGGGTTGCCGAAAAGGCTGGAATTGAAAAGGTAAGTTTGAATTTCAGTTCCTACAAAAGTGAAACTCAAGTAAAGCGGAGTGCTGGGCTAGATCCACTACGAATTCATGGGCACCTTTTGCAGGCGAATATTCTCCCTGATTTCCGATCCGCTACTTCAAAAAATCAAGTGGTAGCCAGCCTGGTTCACAAGAATATTGAATCTGACAACCTCGGTAAAAGTATCACCTCCAAATTGTTTTCCAGTTCAACGGGCTTTGATCACAGTTGGGATGTGACGCTGGCAAGTAATTATGCCTATGACTTGGATTTTAATCTTGGCCTCGGAACTGCAGATTTTGATCTCGCCCAGCTGGCAGTCTCCACCCTCAAAATCAAAAGTGCGAGTGCAGATATTTTTATTCACTACAGCACCAATTTGCCAAACCTAGTCGGAATGGACACCTTGTTGGTCACCGTCAACATGGGTGCCGTTGACCTGCATCAAGCCCAGTTGACACAGGCAAAAAAGGTGATTATTGAAGTAAATTACGGGCAGATAAGTTTGAATTATGGGCAATCTCAGACCTTCAAAGGACAGGTGATTGCTGCCGTAGCTGGTGGGACGATTTACCTAAAGCTTCCGCCTGAATCCAGTCCCGTAAAGATTCGAATGAAAACAACCCCACTCTGCCGAACCTCCTTACCAGATTATTTGCGAGCCATAGGGGAAGATACTTTTGTGACGAAAGGATATTCTGCCTCAGACCCAAGGCTATTGGAGTTTGTTTTGGATGTGGGAGTAGGTGCCATTACTGTAGAGTAAGTATGTTAGAAATCCGCCAACTCAACAAAACCTACGGAAGTCATCGGGCACTTACGGACCTAAATTTAGTAGTTCCAGAAGCGGGAATTTTTGGTTTGCTCGGCCCCAATGGAGCAGGTAAGACTACACTCATTCGCATCATCAACCAGATTATAGAGCAGGATAGTGGGGAAGTGATCCTGGATGGCCAACAGTTGTCTGGCGACGCCATTCGCAAAATCGGATACCTCCCTGAGGAGCGGGGCTTGTACAAGAAGATGGGGGTTTGGGATCAGTTGATCTATTTTTCTAGAATTAAAGGGCTCACTGCATCCGAAGCAAAACAACGGGTAACCTACTGGCTGGAAAAATTTGAAATCTCTTCCTGGAAAAACAAGAAGATTGAAGACCTGTCCAAAGGCATGGCTCAGAAAATCCAATTTATAGCGACGGTGATTCACTCCCCTCGGGTATTGATTTTGGATGAACCGTTTTCTGGGTTTGATCCAGTAAATGCCGCGATGCTAAAGAATGAAATTCTGGAGCTAAAGAAAGGGGGAACTACCATTCTGCTGAGCACCCATCGGATGGAGTCCGTGGAGCTGCTTTGTGACCAGGTAGCGATGATCCATAAATCAAAGAAAATTTTGGATGGGAGCATCCGGGAGATAAAATCTAGGTTTAGGCCCTTGGAAATTCATGCTAGCCTCAGTCAACTCAACCAAGAGCTGCCAGCAGCCTGGAAAATAGAAGCTTCCGAGGAAGGGAAAGTAGAGCTATTGATTCCGCTTGAGGGCCAATCTCCCAATCAATTGCTTCGGGAATTGATGAATTTCGGGGAGGTGATTTCCTTCCAGGAGCGATTTCCAAGCATGGAAGAAATTTTTATCCAGCAAGTAAATGCAAGTGGCCATGCATAAGGTTTTCCTAGTGATCCAACGCGAGTATTTGGCCAGGGTTAAGAAAAAATCTTTTCTGGTGGCCACCTTACTCACCCCTTTGATTTTCCCAGCGATCATGGCGGTCTTTGTATGGATTGCTGTGGAGGAAAAAGAAAATCAATCGCTACGGGTGATTGAAGTGGTGGACGAGACTGGGCTATTTTTTATGGAAAGTTCAGAACAATATGCATTTAGCTCTTCGGTTGAAAATTTGGAAGAGGCAAAGGCTTTGGTCAATACGGGAGAGCGCTATGGAGCATTGTATATTCCCAAGATGGAGCTTTCTGCACCGCAAGGAATTCAATTTTATGGATTGGAAAATCCAAGCACCTCTTTAATTGGCTACTTGGAAGGTGCTCTCAAACGAAAAATTGAGGACCAGAAACTCTATGCCAAGGGGATAGATCCGAAGGTGCTGAAGGAGATTCGGACCGAAGTAACCGTGCAGGCGCTCACACTTGGGGATGCTGGAGAAGAAACGGTAACAGATGCAACTGTGAATTATGCACTTGGATTTTTATCCGGTATTTTGATTTACCTCTTCATTTTTATCTATGGCAACCAAATTATGCAGGGGGTTATAGAGGAGAAATCCACACGGATTGTGGAGATTTTGGTTTCTTCATTGCGGCCATTCCAACTTATGATGGG
>CANHCD010000297.1 GCA_947458795.1 Cyclobacteriaceae bacterium
AAGCGCCGATTTTGATGGTTTCCTTTAGGTCACCTTCTCCATAGAATAGACTCACTAGGCTGGAGGCAAAGTTGATGCCTGCAGCAAAGCAGCCGTTGCAGTACATGTTTCTACTGCTGATGTCGTAGCCATCGAGCTGCTCCACTTGGTAGCGCTGGTAAACGGAATCTCGGGCTTGCTCCCAAGGAATCCCCGATGCATACAAACCTTTTACATAGCGGTACATGGCGACAGGATAGGAGGAGGCTGGGAGTTCCAAAGCAGCTTGCTCCGCCATTTTGGTAAGTTGCTGCTTGATAGAAAGGGAAGTATCTGCGGTACTGGCAAGAGAAAATAGCCGAACATAATAGGCCGAAATCCATTCACTTTCTTCTCGGGCGGTTGTTTGGATGGGGAGCGTAGCCATCTTGACGGCCATGTCCGGTCTTCCAGGAGCATAGAGACCAAAGATCTCCGTGGTGAGTTGAGCGTCGATCATCTCGTACTCCGGATTGTGCTCTGGGGCCCCAGTAGCTGGAGGAACCAAGCCAGACTTCATTAGATCCAATGCTTTTTGATTGGATACCCAGAGGTAGTTTTCTTCTTCTCCTTTGATGTGTTTCATCCATCCGTTGCGAATTTGCTCGCCAGTAAGCATCGAAGTTTGGTTTTGAAGAAGGAGTTCCTGGTAGATGTATTCGATGTCCGTGTCGTCATCCGATCCCCAAAGCGTGTCTTCGTCGGCTAAGACAAAGTCAATGGTCGGGGAGAGGTTGCTCGGAATTCCTGCTGCCCAGATGCTGCCTTGATCGGGTTTGCCCCAGTCGGCACGGGTGTAAAAAGGTCCCGTTTTGATGTCTCCAATATTTCCGATTTTATCCATTTCCGTCACAAGTCCGGTCCAGTTGGCAATGCAGGTTGCTAGCCAAAAGCCCTCCAGCTTTTTTGCGTAGGCTGCACGATTGATCTTTAGGTCCGTGGCCTTGGGGCTGTAGGCCGTGTAGCTCAGGTTTGGATTTTTGTCTGCTTTCTGCTGGGCTTGAATACTAGTGAAACTGAGTGCTAAAAGTAGGATGGAGAAAATGAAACGGGTGGAGGTCATGGCTGGGTAGTGTTAATTTATTTAAGTTTTTATAATAGTTCGTTCCGGTAAGGTGCTGATGCTTGTGCTCCCATTCGGGTAACTGAAATGGATGCGGCTTTAGTGGCTAGGGTAATGGCTTCTTTCCAAGGTATTCCTTCTGCTAAAGCTACAGCTAGGCTTCCATTAAACACATCTCCTGCAGCTGTGGTGTCCACTGCGGTCACATTTTGTGCAGGTATCCGGTATTCTTGGGTTGAATTTTGAAAGTAAGTACCCTTCTCACCAAGAGTTAAGAGTACTTGTCGCACTCCCTTCTCCCGAAACCACTGGGCAATTTTTGGATAGTCGGCTTCGGAATCACAGGGCATGCCCGTGAGTAAGGATGCCTCTGTTTCGTTGGGAGTAATTAAAAAAAGCTGGTCGTAGATAGATTCAGGAAGTTTTTGAGCAGGAGCAGGATTTAAAATTAGATTTTTATTCTCCTCTTGGGCATAGCTTGCAAGAAAGGTGATGGTATCGATAGGGATTTCAAGTTGGCAAAGGATAAAGGCATGGTTGTGAAGGCTCGGTAGGGCTGCTTGAATATCAGAAGGGCTTAGGCTAGCATTGGCTCCAGGAGCTACGACTATTGTGTTTTCTCCCTGTTTGTTGACTGTAATGAGCGCGATACCGGTGGCTTTTTCCGGATCCTCTAGGACCAAGCGGGTGGAAATACCTTCTTTTTCCAGGCCTTTCTGGGTTTGTTTCCCAAAAAGATCCTTACCAACCTTACTAATAAAGGTGACTTTCGCTCCCATTCTGGCAGCAGCAACAGCCTGATTGGCACCTTTTCCTCCTTGAAAAAGAAAAAAATCTCCTCCAACCAAGGTTTCTCCTGGCTTGGGAAATCGTTCGGTTTTTACGACTAGATCGGTGTTTGAACTACCAACTACAACTACATGTGCCATGACGATAGCGAGGGAGATTAGGCTAGTTTGGAATACACGATTAATCCTATGCCCAGTAGAAACAAGACAAACATCAATTTCAATAAGATATGTTTGGAGGTGGGCAAGGCCTTAAATTCCTTCCATACATACACTCCCCAAAAGGCGGCAACCATGGTGGCTCCTTGTCCCAATCCATAGGAGATTGCAGGGCCTGCCATATCCGATGCAATGATGCTGAAAGCCATTCCCACACACCAAATCATCCCCCCTAAAATCCCAGTCAAATGGGTTTTAAAGCTCCCTTGAAAGTAGTCCGAATAGCTTACTGGAGTGCCAACAAATGGTCGGCGCATCAGCAAGGTGTTGAAGAGGAAGTTGCTTCCAAAAATACCCAGTGAGAAAAGTACTACTGCCGAATAGGGACTTAGCTTACCGGGCAGTGGTTGGGTAAAATCCAGAAACATGGCATCAGCCACATATTTGTAAAAGAACCCCATCAGAATGCCAGCTACAATGGATAGGATCAAGCCTTTGGTAGGGCTCTTGGTTTGGTCTTTAGGAAGGCTTCGGTAGGCACTTGCATTGAGTAAGATAGCTAGGATGACTAGGGCCACACCTCCAAACAAAAGACCTACATCTCCAATAGGATTTTGAGCGTAATTAACTGCTACTCCGATGACTAGGGCTAAGCCAATGCCTACTGGAAAGGCTACCGCCATTCCTGAGATAGAAATCGCCGCGCCCAGTAATATATTGGCGGCGTTGAACACGATTCCACCCCAAAATGCGGAGGTTAATGAGCTGCGATCTGCTTGTTGAAGATCAGCAATAAAACTTCTCCCTTGCTCCCCGGAGCTACCCAAGGTGAATGCAAAAATTAGGGAAAGCAAAACTATACCAATCACATAATCCCAGTAAAATAGTTCAAACCGCCAGCTCGAGGAAGCTAGCTTTTGTGTGTTAGCCCAAGATCCCCAGCAAATCATGGTGATGATGCTAAATAAAACTGCAGTGGTGTAAGTTTCAATGATAAACATAGGCAGGGAAGGGAGGGCTCAGAAAAAGGATTTAGTAGTCGTGCGAATCCGACGGAGGATTAGATAGGTTAGTGATTCATTTATCTATAAAATACACTGCTTTTGGGCGTAATCGACTATTTAAAAGAAATAAACTAATCGAATCTAACGAATATAATTAGGAAAATAAAACGAAGGGTTTGGAAAGCCCCAGCATTTAAAAAGTTAAAAAATGGAGTGAT
>CANHCD010000298.1 GCA_947458795.1 Cyclobacteriaceae bacterium
ATTCAATTTAAGATGGAAGGTAAATCCACCTTAGGAGGCCTCAACATCTATTTTGATGCTTCTGTAGGTCGATTGAACACGGATTCTAGAGGCAAACAAATAGGCAACTTCCTTGGTGATGACAAAATTTTGGTTTGCTACAAAAATGGAGATTATGAATTGACCAGTTTTGAGTTGACCAATCGCTACGATCCTACTGAAGTACTTTTAATTCAAAAATTTGATCCTCAAAAAGTTATTGGAGCTGTCTACTTTGATGGGGCTACCAAAGGTTTCTTTGTGAAACGATTCTTAATTGAAACGACGACGCTCAACAAGCGGTTTAACTTTATCACTGAACACAAACAATCTTACCTAAAGCTCGTTACCACAGATGCCCAGGCGCAGGTTTCAGTGACTTTTATGAAGGGCAAGGTAGAAGATCAAATGGATTATGATTTTGAGATGTTGATTGATGTGAAGGGCTGGAAGGCATTGGGAAATAAGTTAAGTGCTAATGAGGTCATAGAGCTGAAATTAATTGAATCCGAACAGGTAATCGATATTGAAGCTGAGGTCGGTGAAGAACAGGAAGAGGAGAGTTCTGATGAAGAAGCGACTACTAATGAAGAGCCAGTGGCCGATCTTTCGGATGACTTGGAAGTAGGCAGTACGCTCACTTTGACACCAAAGAAAGGGGAGGATGAGCAGCTTGGGCTATTTTAACTAGTTCAATGCAGCGATGAGTCAGAAGTCAGGAGAATTGGATCAAGGTTTGGTTGATTACTTAGCCCAGTACATCACGCCACACAAGAGGGCAGCGATTGAACGGGTATTGAGCCAGCGGACCCGTTTTTTCACAGTGGTATTGGAGGATATTTTCAAACCACACAATGCAAGTGCTGTTCTTCGTACCTGTGATTGTTTTGGTATTCAAGACATTCACCTGATTGAAAAAACAGATACGTACAAAATCAATCCCTTTGTCACCCGTGGAGCTTCCCAATGGGTTGATTTGCATAAGTATTTCTCCCCAAATGGATCTGCTGTAGATCAGTGTTTTGATGCATTGCATCAAAAAGGATACAAAATCTATGGAACGAGTCCAGTAGCAGATTCACAATCCATTCACGAATTGCCTCTCTTTCCAGATCAAAAAATAGCCTTAGTCTTTGGTAATGAGCACGAAGGCATCAGTGAAGAAGTAAAATCCAAAGTGGATGGGCTAGTTCATATTCCGATGCGAGGCTTCACGGAAAGTTTTAATATTTCCGTATCGGCTTCTATATTTTTATTTGAGTTGATCAAACGGGCTTCGGCTTTTGAAAGTCCAAATTTCCACATTTCGGAGGAGGAGCGAGGTGAGCTAAGGTTGAAGTGGTACAAGGACATTGTCCCTCATGCCGATATACATGAAAAACATTTTCGTAGGCAAACTCAAAACGCTTAGAATTGATTCATTCAAAAAGGGTTGCCTAGCCTCGTCCTTTCGGAAATAAATCTTAGTTTAGGGTTAAGCATTTCAACTTCATCCCATGAGAAAAGGACTTTTAATTTTTTCAGTATTCGTACTTGTGCTGTTGGTAGCTGTTATTGGTTATTCAGCATACCAATTTAGAGATCGACACTCCGACTATCAAACAGATCTTTCTTTATACGCACCAGCAGCTACTGTTCAGGCTGGATTTTCTAAAGTTGACCTGACACCTACCGATTTTGAAACTTGGGAGGATGTGGATGGAGATTCAAAATATGATCCTGAAAAAGGAGATCGTTTTGTAGATGCCAACGGGAACGGTGAGTTTGATGCGATTTGGTTGGCAGGGTTTCACAATTCTAGGCCTGCACAAAGTGTTTTAGACAAGCTTTGGGCTAGAGCCATGGTTCTTGAATCTGGGGATGTTTCCTTGGCACTTTGCGTGATTGATATGATTGGCTTTGGCAATGACGAAGTGATTGCAACACGGAAGTTGATCCAAGAAAAGTACCCTGAATTAGACTATGTGGTCATTTCCAGTACCCACGTGCATTCCGCTCCAGATTTGATGGGCATGTGGGGACCTTCCGAATTCGTTCGAGGGGTGAATGACGACTACATGAAGCAGGTTCAAGAAGGAATCGCTACAGCAGTAGGAGAGGCTTTTACTTCTAGAAAACCAGCACATTTTAAATTTGCGCAGGAGCCTGTTCGACTTAAAGATTTGGTAGGGGATACCCGCCCTCCCTATATTTCCGATTCAGGTTTGCAATTGATGCAGGTTCTTGATGCACAAACGGGTTCCACGCTAGGTACTATCTTGAATTGGGGAAATCATCCCGAAACCCTCTGGTTGGAAAATATTCAAATCAGCTCTGATTTTGCAGATCCCTGGAGGAATTTTGTGGAAGGGGGTATTCCTGTTGCAGATACCTTGGCTGAGCCTGGTGTGGGAGGTGTAGCAATTTTTTTAAATGGGGCAGTGGGAGGATTAATGACTACGGCTCCTGATCTTCCAGTAGTGGACCCTTATACAGGTGTTTCTTACCAGAGACAAGCTCCAGATAAACTTCTTGCTCAAGGGAAAGCCTTGGCCAAAATAACCTTAGAGACCCTGCGTGACACCAGCTTGGTTATTCATTCTTCTTTAGACTTAGGGATTCGAGCCAAATCCATTGCGCTACAGATGGATAACTCTCTGTTTCAGTTGGCCGCTTTTGTAGGAATTTTTGATCGTGGCTTCGTAGGCTGGAAACAAATTCGATCTGAAGTTTCTACTTGGAAATTAGGGCCAGCAACATTCGTGCATGTACCCGGAGAACTCTATCCTGAAATTCTTCATGGGGGCATTGAATCTCCAGCTGGTGCTGATTTTCAGCTTTCTCCTGTAGAACTGCCTGCTTTAAAAGAAAAGATACCAGGACAGTATCGGTTTTTTTCAGGAATGTCTAACGACATGATAGGCTACATCGTCCCCAAGAGTCAATGGGATGTGAACCCTCCATTTACCTACGACTACAAGGAGCGGCCCTATGGTGAAATCAATTCCTTAGGTCCAGAGACCGCTCCAAAAATTCACAGCGAAGTTCTTGGAGTGTTGAAAGACTTGCAAAAATTGAAAAAATAAAAAAATCCGGTACAGGGAATAAAATTTTCGATGTACCGGATTTATAGTGGGTCTTAAGATTCGTGGATTACGATTTTTTCAATTTTGTCTCCAGCACGGATGGCATCGATCACTTCTAGTCCTTCTACCACCTTGCCGAAGCAGGTATGGTTCCGATCTA
>CANHCD010000299.1 GCA_947458795.1 Cyclobacteriaceae bacterium
CCCTGACAAATGGGGTATGGGGCGTACGCATTCCGAAGAAAACCCTTCCAAGTGGAATCCATACGATTGCCATTTTGGATGAGCAAGGCAGGCCGTTGCTGGAGCGGTTGGTTTTTGTCCAGAACAAAGACGAATTAACCCTCGAACTCAACGCATCTTCAGAGCCGCTACAACCACGGGGAAAAGTAAATTTGAACCTCAAGACTGCCTTTAAAGACAGTATCTCCCAAGCCAGTTTATCCCTTTCGGTAGTGGATCTAGATCAAGTGGAGGATCAAAGTGATTTGCAGGGAACGCTCTTTTCTCACCTTCTCCTGACTAGCGACCTGAAGGGGACTGTTTACCGACCTGGATATTACTTTAGAAAAGACCTGCCCAATGCTGCCGAGGAACTCGATTTGGTCATGCTTACCCATGGCTGGACTCGTTTTGATTGGGAGGCCGTAGTCCAAAATGAACTGCCAGACCAAGGCTACTACATCGAACAGGGGATCACCATCTCGGGAAAAATAAAGGAACAAAGCACTACCAAAAAAGGATTGGGAGGAGGAAAAATCACCGCACTTGTCGGGGATGGTATCGAACTACTTGCGACGGAATATGGTCCCGATGGAAATTTCTTATTGACTGATTTGCAATACCAGGATTCGGTGTCGGTTACACTCACTGCAGAAGACCTTCGCGCGCGAAATTTTATCAATCTCTCCATCGCCGTTCCGCAACTTCCCTTCACTCAACTCAGTGGTGTGTATCCCGCGACCAGCAGTTGGTCCAAAGGATTGGCAGCAACGGTGGGCGAACGAAACTTGATGCAACAGCTCAACTCCAACCTAGAAGAAAAGGAACTCGAAGGGATCACTGTAGAGGCGGAGACACTTCAGGAGGAGCAGACCCAAGCCCGAAAAATCTATGGCGAAGGCGATGCCGTGATTAAGCCCGAGGATATTCCTGGGGGGCAAGGATTTATCAACATTTTTCAATTGATCCAAGGACGAGTGGCCGGGGTACGCGTCACCTTTGATGGATTCAATGCCACGGTACTTATTCGAGGCGTAGGCTCGCTTCAGGCAGGAGTAGAACCTATGTACATGCTCAACAATGTGCCGGTAGATGCTGCCACCCTTGCCCAAATCAGCCCTCGTGATGTGGAGAGCGTGGAGGTATTTAAGGATCCTGCACGAACAGCAATTTTTGGTTCCCAAGGAGGAAATGGCGTCATCGCCGTCTACACCAAGGCAGGTACAAGTACCGTTTACAGCAATGTGGGAGGCACTTTGGTGACCAAATACAGCGGCTATTCTATCCCACGTGTTTTTTATTCCCCCAAATACGAGGAAAACTCCCCAGCCAATCGACTGACTGATAAGCGGGCCACCTTGTACTGGAACCCACTTATTCAGACAGATCAAGGCGGAAAGGCCTCCCTGTCCTATTTCAATTCTGAGACAGCAAGCAGGCATTTGCTGATCCTAGAGGGTATTGATTCGCAAGGAAGATTGGGACGTTTGGTCAAAGTGATCGAATAATTTGGGGTATTCGCGGGATTTGGTAGCTTCGCAAAAAATGATGCGATGAAAAAGCTTCTCCTAGTCACTTGTTTTCTTATTGGCTCAATTACTATCCTTCAGGCACAAGAGCAGGGTGATTCCAGGCTTCATGTCTTGGGGCAGTATGGGTTACGCATGGATGAACCCGGAGTCGGATTGGGGTGGGAGTATTTTTTCGCACCTCAGTTTGGACTGATGCCAAGTTATACGCAGATTTTCCCAGCTGTGGGAAGAGCCAGTAATTTCAGCGCTGACCTGCGCTACTACCTCTCCAAGGACAAGTCACAAGTTTATGTGGTGACAGGCTATAGTCTAACCTCAGAAAACCCTCAAGCCGCTACTCCAGGAACAAAACGGAGCTACAGTGGCGCAAATGTAGGGGTGGGAGCAGTAGTTCCACTCACCGATTGGGTGGGGCTGAGTACTGAATTCAAATTTCAAAGCCAAGGCATTCAGCAAACCTATTTTCGCTTCGGTCTCGATTTTCCACTTGGAAAGTAAGAACTGTTAGCTGTCCACAGTTGGCGGTCGACGGATTACACCATAGTACAATGTACCAAGTACCAGGTACGAAGTATGGATGCTAATCCCAGTCAGACCACGACTCGGCTGTGGTCAGTGGACTGTTGACTGATTGCACTTACTTCTTACTGTACTCAAACAGCTTTCTTTTTTCCTCCTTCGTGAGTCCCTCGTAGCCCTTATCGGCAATTTTATCAAGGATTTTATCCACTTCCTCTTGGCTGAGCATCTCCTTGGTTACTGGATTTGTACTAGGAGATTTACTGGAGGAAGGCCTTCTGTAACTTACTTTTGGAGCACGTCTACTCCCCAAATTTTCAAAAAACATCCCCACTTTTTGGATAGGGATGCCCAAATCCCAGCCTTTTCGCAACAAGTAGATGTAGCCAAAGCCAATCATCGCCCCGCCCAAGTGTGCTATTTCACCCCCCGCATTTTCACCAATTGAGTTGGCAAAGGATAGGATGACATAAAATGCAGCGATGTAAACAATTTTGACTGGCCCTAGGAGAAAAAGCACAAAAGTAGTTTGTGGCGCAAGCGTAGCAGCACCGACTACCACAGCAAATACCCCTGCACTGGCTCCAAGCATAAAAGAGGTATCCACTGCGCCTGAAAAGTAGGGAGCAATGTTGTACATCAACACATAAAAACCTGCTCCAAACACTCCGCCGAGCACATACAAATTGGTAAGTTTCCTGCTCCCTAAATATTGATGGATGAGGAGTCCAAAATAATACAAGAAGAGGAGATTGAATAAAATATGAAACAACCCCTCATGCAAAAAGAAATAGGTGAAGAGAGACCAGGGTTGCTTGGCAAAAGTAGAAACGGAAGCAGGCATCATGATCCACTTGAGTCCTTCCTTGTAGAGCTCCCCAAAGCCGCTAAGCGTCAGCACTACTCGTGCAATCAACAGCACAAAAAAAGCAATCAAGTTGATGGCCATTAGCTTGTATAAGCTATTGTCCCGACGGTTAAACGCGTTTTTTAAATTGTCCCAAAAGCTTGAATACATATCAGTAGAAGCTATTTCTATTTTTTTTCCAGAAGTAAACTAAGATTGCACCGACCACAAGACCACTGAGGTGTGCAAAGTGGGCCACGTTATCGGTAGGACTTGTCAATAGCACATTGTATACCGTATATAGCCCATAGAAAAACACC
>CANHCD010000300.1 GCA_947458795.1 Cyclobacteriaceae bacterium
GTATTAGAAGGCCTAGAAGCAGTTAGAAAACGCCCTGCCATGTACATTGGTGATGTAGGCGTAAAAGGCTTGCACCACCTGATTTGGGAAGTAGTAGACAACTCGATTGATGAGGCGCTTGCTGGACATTGCGACACCATTCGGGTGACGGTTCACGAAGACAACTCTGTTACAGTAGAGGACAATGGTCGTGGAATTCCTACCGACATGCACGCTAAGGAAAAAAAGTCAGCCCTCGAGGTGGTACTTACTGTACTGCATGCTGGGGGTAAGTTTGACAAAGACACCTACAAAGTTTCTGGGGGTCTCCATGGAGTGGGTGTGTCTTGCGTCAATGCCCTTTCCTCTGATCTAAAGGCTACCGTTTACAGAAATGGGGTCATTACGGAACAAGAATTTAAGATTGGTGCGCCACAATATTCTGCCCGCGAAATTGGGAAAACAGATAGACGAGGTACTACCATTCATTTCAAACCCGACGATAGCATTTTTGCAATCACGGAGTACAAATACGAAACCATTGCCAATCGTCTCCGAGAGATGTCTTTCTTGAATGCAGGCATTCGCATTCATTTGCAGGACCTTCGAGAGATGGAAGACGGCGTTGCCAAGTCTGATGAATTTTTCTCAGAGGGTGGCCTAGTGGAATTTGTCCAATACCTGGATGAAACCCGCGAAAAAATAATCGAATATCCTATTTACATCGAATCCCTCAACCAAGAGGTTCCGGTGCAGGTAGCGATGAACTACAATAGTTCCTACACGGAAAACGTGGTTTCCTACGTCAATACCATCAATACTTACGAAGGAGGTAGCCACGTAACAGGCTTCAGAAGAGCACTTACCCGTACGCTAAAAGCCTATGCGGATAAGTCTGGTATGCTAGACAAGTTGAAGTTGGAAGTGTCGGGCGATGACTTTAGAGAAGGCCTCACTGCTGTGATCTCCATTAAAGTGGCCGAGCCACAGTTTGAAGGGCAGACCAAAACCAAGCTTGGCAACTCAGACGTGGTGGGATTTGTGGATTCGGCTGTATCGGAAGTGCTACAGGCCTGGCTAGAAGAGCATCCTAGAGAGGCAAAGACCATCGTTGGGAAAGTAATCCTTGCTGCTCAAGCTCGCCATGCAGCCCGCAAAGCGCGTGAAATGGTGCAGCGTAAAAATATCCTCGGTGGAGGAGGACTTCCTGGAAAGTTGGCCGACTGCGCCAACTCTGATCCAGCAGTCTGCGAATTGTACCTGGTCGAAGGAGACTCCGCAGGTGGGTCTGCCAAGCAGGGGAGAGATCGTGATTTTCAAGCCATCCTTCCACTAAAAGGAAAGATTTTGAACGTAGAAAAAGCGCACGAGCATAAAATTTACGACAACGACGAAATCAAGAATATCCTGACGGCACTAGGTGTGAAATTTGGCACGGTCAACGATGACAAGGAATTGGATACATCCAGTCTTCGCTACCACAAGATCATCATCATGACGGATGCGGACATCGACGGTTCCCACATTCGAACCCTTATTTTAACACTCTTTTTCCGATACATGCGACCGCTCATCGAGCAAGGGTTTGTATTCATTGCCTTGCCACCTCTTTATTTATTGAAAAAGGGGAAAGACGAGCGCTATTGCTGGACGGAGGAAGAGCGCAAGCGACTCATCTCTGAGATGGCAAAAGAAGGGAAAGAAGATAGCGTAGGAATTCAGCGTTACAAGGGTCTCGGAGAAATGAACCCTGAGCAGCTCTGGTCCACTACCATGGATCCCAACACCCGTACACTCAAGCAGGTGAATATCGACTCTGCAGCAGAAGCAGATCACCTCTTTAGCATGCTGATGGGGGATGAAGTTGCCCCTCGAAGAGACTTTATCGAGAAGAATGCGAAATACGCCAAAATTGACAGCTAAAAACTTGGGGGCCCTTTAGCCCCCTTTTTTTAACAAAAAATTAATTTTTAAGATCCTGAAATTCTTGAGATTAACGTATAATCACGTTGAAATTCCAATAGTATGAAACTTTCGGTAGGAGATAAGTACGAGTCGATCATCCAAAAAAGTGACCTGATCAGTAGAGACTTGAGCTGGGTAACATTTAACGAACGGGTTTTGGATCAATCCAAAAAAACCATTCGCACAATCTTTGAAAAGCTCAAATTCCTAGCCATTACGGCCTCCAACATGGATGAATTTTTTATGATTCGGGTAGGGTCTCTTTACAACTATTTGGATTACGAAAAAGAGCGAGTGGACTATTCTGGTCTTCGAGAAGAACCCTTCAAGGAAAAGTTGATGAAGGAATGCCAACGCTTTCACGGAGAGCAGGAGCAGCATTTTATTCAAACGATCCTTCCTGAATTGCACCAAGAAGGAATCTCTGTGATCAATGTGTCCAAGCTTACCGCAGAGGAGCAAGAGAAAGTGAGGCAATATTTCCTCAAAGCTATTTACCCCATGCTTACCCCCATGGTTTACGATGGCTACCGCACCTTCCCGATTTTGATGAACAAGCTGCTCGTATTTGGAGTAGTGACCACTAGCCCTGGAGAGCGCAAGGACATGCGAAAGATGAGTTTTGTCCAAATTCCGGCGAACATTCCCCGTTTTTTTGAGATCGAACGAGAAGATTCCTTGACACTGATTCCCATCGAAGAAGTGATTCGTGAGAACTTGATTTCACTCTTCAGAAATGTAGAAATTGAATCCGTTAGCCTTTTCCGAATCACCAGAAATGGAGATTTTACGCTTGAAGAGAGTGAGGATATGGATGCCAACTTTTTGGAGGAAGTGAAGCGCAAATTGATGGAGCGAAAGACCGGAAGGGTAGTACGCATAGATATTGAGGAGGGCTATTCCAAATGGATGCTTAACTCTCTTTTGGAGCGTTGGAACTTGCGCCCAGATTCGGTTTTTCTAGTCAAAAGAGCCAGCATGCTTGATTTTACTGGTCTGTGGCAAATCGTTGGAAATAAAAGATTTAAGGAAAGATTGCCTCAGATACCAGATCCATTAAAACCCCTTTCTTACCCTGAAGAGGGTAGGGCAGATATTTTTGAAGTGCTGAAGGAACGGGATATTCTCCTGCACCATCCCTACAACAACATCGACTCCATTCTCGAGTTGATTGAGAATGCAGCGGAAGACCCCAATGTGATGGCCATCAAAATGACCATTTACCGCTTGGCTAAGGATAGTCGCAAGTTCCAC
>CANHCD010000301.1 GCA_947458795.1 Cyclobacteriaceae bacterium
CATCTATGGTGGGCAGCAGGACAATACTTCCGTAGTGATTTCTAGCATAGGCCTAGGCCGTGGAGGAATTACCCAGGAGCATTGGAACAATTCTGCTGGGGGCGAATCTGCCTTCCTGGCCTTTGATCCAAATTATCCTCGCTACGTACTCGGTGGTAGCTACCAAGGTACCATTGAAGTCTTGGATATGAAGACACAAGGCTCCACCAACATCATGGCAGCACCCATTCAATACCTCGGCATGGATGCCAAGGACATGAAGTACCGGTATAACTGGAATGCTCCGATCATCTGGTCACAGCACGAACCGAACACCTATTACCATGGTGCTCAGATCCTCTTGAAAACCCAAGACTGGGGCAAAACTTGGAAGGAAGTATCTCCAGATCTTACCCGAAATGAAAAGTCCAAGCAAGGCAAAGGAGGCGTTCCCTTCACCAATGAGGCCGTGGGAGCGGAAAATTACGGCACCCTTGCCTATGTCATCGAAAGCCCCCATGCAGCAGGTACGATTTGGACTGGTTCAGATGATGGACTGGTGCAACTCACACGAGACAATGGGAAAACTTGGACCAATGTCACACCCAAGGATCTGAAGGAATGCTTGATCAATGCGATCGAAGTTTCTCCCCATGACCCTGCCACGGCCTACATCGCCACCACCCGCTATAAATTCAACGACTATACCCCAGCGATCTACAAGACCACAGATTACGGAAAAACCTGGACCAACATTTCCAAAGGGATTCCTTACGGTGCTTTCACACGCGTGGTTCGAGAGGATACCAAGGTAAAGAACTTACTCTTTGCGGGGACCGAACAAGGAATGTACCTCTCCAAAGATGGAGGACTCAATTGGGTATCTTTCCAACTTAATCTACCCGTAACTCCCATTACAGACCTCAAAGTGGCACATGATGACCTAATTGTGGCTACGGCTGGCAGATCCTACTGGATTTTGGACGAATTGAATGCAGTTAGAGAAGTAAAAGCTAGCGTAGAAAAGGTTAGCCTCTACAGCCCAGAAAGAGCACTTTTAGGCAGTTGGTATTCTTCCATGAATGGAGGTAACCTAGATGAATTTACCGGAACGGACCCTTTTCAGGGCCAAAACCCAGCGACTGGAATGGTGTTGTACTACCAGCTACCTGAAACTTTCGCAGATAGTACCGAATTAACCTTGGAAATTCACGATGCACAAGGAAATCTAGTACGCAAGTTAAGCTCAAAAAGAAACCCAGATTTTCAATCCTACGCCGGGGGGCCATCCCCAGAACCAACTCTTTCTACCCGAAAAGGCGTGAATCGAATTGTTTGGGACCTACGCTACCCAACTGTTCCAGGAATTCCTACCGCCTACATCGAGTCAAGCTTCCGTGGCCATAAAGCCAGCCCAGGCACTTACACCTTAAAATTGAGTGCTGCTGGAGTCACAGCAGAGGCCAAAGGGGAAATTCAGGATGTGCCAGGAAGTAAGTTAAGCGCAGCGGATTTTCAATCCTACCATCAGTGGATGAGCACTCTGGAAGGCGAAGTCACTCAGATGCATCAGTTAGTCAATACCGCAAAAGGATACCAGGACCAATTGAAAGACTTGGTGGGGCGCTTGGACGGCAAAACAGAATTCCAAAACGTTAAAGTAGCCGCTCAAGCACTAATCAAAGAATTGACGGCTTGGGACGAGTCCATGGTGCAGCGCCAATCCACTGCCTACGACGACGTGGAAAACTTCCCCAACAAGTTCACTGCCAACTTCCTATACATGATGAACCATGGTGAAAGCAGCATCCCAAGCATCAACGAAGGCACCAAAGCTCGTCATGCAGAGTTGCTAGTGGAGTGGAAACCTTTGGAGACCGAAGGCAAGCGATTGGTAGAAAAAGCCATCCCTGCATTCAATGCACTTGCCAAAGAAAAAGGCGTGGGCGTACTTTTCCTCAAATAAACCTGTCAACCTGCTAAGAGCAGGAACTAGGAAGTTCCAAGTTCCTGCTCCTATATCAGTTAGTATTCCTCAACAAAAGAAATTGAACTCCATGCGCTACCTTCTTTTCGCACTAGTATTGACCTGTACTGCTGCCTGTTCTCAAAAACCCAATTCTGAGGGCGAGGCCATTGCTTTGCCAGTGGAAGATTCCGTTTTTACTACTCCCCTCGGCAAAACCTACCCAATCCCTGATCCTAGTGAAGAAGCACTTGCAGAATATGAGGAAGCCAAGGAGGAATACGAAGCCCGCCCCAATGATGTGGAGGCGGTCATTTGGTATGGTCGAAGAACTGCTTACTTGGGGAGATCTCGCCAGGCTATAGCCATCTACACCGAACGAATTAAAAACTTTCCTGAAGATGCTCGCCTGTACAGGCATCGAGGTCATCGCTACATCAGCATTCGAAATTACGAAGCAGCGATAGCAGATTTAGAAACAGCTGCTTCCATGATTCAAGGCACGCCAGATCAAATCGAACCTGATGGCATGCCCAATGCACAAAATATCCCCTTAAGTTCACTCCATAGCAATGTCTGGTACCATCTCGGTCTAGCCTATTACCTTACCCACCAGTACGAAAAAGCATATCAAGCCTACCTCAAGTGTAGAGAAAGTGGTTCCAACTACGACAATATCGTGTCCAGTACCCACTGGTTGTACATGATTCAGCAGCGCTTGGGAAATCCAGAAAAAGCCGATTCAATACTGGCTCCAATTAAGAGGGAGGGGATTGTGATCGAAAACCAGGCTTATGCAGACCTCTGTGGCCTATACAAAGGTTGGATATCAGCAGATTCTCTTGCAGCAAAGGGTGCGGGTAGCCCTTCACAAGATGCGATGCGCTATGGCCTTGCCAACTGGCATTTGTATAATGGAGATACCACACAAGCAGTACAGTTGATGGAGGGCTTGGTGCAGGAAAAAGCATTCACTTCCTTTGGCTACTTGGCTGCGGAGAGTGATCTCCTGAAGTATTTTCCAAAAAACAGGTAATAGAAGTTTACGCAACTATCAAGAATTCGTTTGTGGGGCTTTGATACTCAAGACAGCCCGATCTGTATTGTAAATCAAGGTTTCGGTAGTTCCGATTTGGTAACTAGGCTTTCCCTTTCGAGACACAGATACTAGGGCTACAATCGCTATCCCCTTAGCCACACAAAACGAATGAATACCGGCTACGGTAGTGGTATCGTTGAC
>CANHCD010000302.1 GCA_947458795.1 Cyclobacteriaceae bacterium
CTGCGGTCAACTTCCTCACTGAAGTTACGTCCAACGTCGCTACTGCCTCCATGTTACTGCCTATTTTGGCATCTGTAGCGATTAAATTGGATGTTCACCCTTTTGGATTGATGGTTGGAGCTACCCTCGCTGCGAGTTGTGCCTTTATGCTTCCAGTCGCTACTCCACCCAATGCGGTTGTATTCGGTCCGGGTTACCTGAAAATAAAGGACATGGTCAAGGCTGGTCTATGGCTAAATATCCTTTCCATCATTCTACTCACCTTGATGGTCTATTACATCCTTCCATGGCTCTGGGAAATTAATTTGCAAAAATATCCATTCTAAGTTTTCAAGTAGAATTGGCTTACAAAAATCGAGATGCCTGAAACTCTTTTCGATATTCTTTGGGGGATTTGTGTAGCCGCTCACGAAAAAGCTTGTTGAAGTTCGAAAGGGTGTAAAAACCACAGGAAAAGGCAATCTCACTGATATTCTGGTCGCTTTCGTGCAGTAATTTACAGGCATGTGAAATTCGCACTTCAGTCAAAAAATCAGAAAAGGGTTTGTTGACACGGGATTTGAAATACCGACTAAAGGCAGAAACAGATAGATTGCACAATTGCGCTACCTCCTGAAGCGTAATTTTGGAGGAATAATGTTGCATCACATATTCATAGACTTGTCCCATCCGGTCTTTCTCGGATTCCTTATTGGTATTGAGGTAGCCAGCGTCCGTTATTAACTGGTAATCCTGGGACTGAGCCAATACATCCAATAAATGAAGTAGTTGCTGGAATCTTGCCAATCCTTTCAATTCAAGCAATTCCTGCATTAATTGGGTAATCCGGAGGTTGGTTTCGCCCACTACTTCTATTCCTCGTTTGGAGAGTTGCAGCAGCTTGGCTATCCCCTCCAATTCTTCCAGTTCAAAAACAGAATTATTCAAAAAATTATCTGGAAAATAGATGACGATTCCATGGGTTTCTAGTCCATTGGTCGGATCATGATACGCTTTATCGTTTTTCCATAAATGAGGCAAATTTGGACCCGTCAACACCAAATCGCCCTCTTTGAAGGAAGTGGTCCGGTCTCCCACAAAGCGTGTTCCCCTACCCTTCAATACCACAAACAGCTGATATTCAGAGTGAAAATGCCAATTTACATCAAAGTAAGGCGCTACTAGCTCCTGGATTACAAAGGCTTTTCCTGCTGGAATTCGCGATTTCTGAACGGGTTCTTTCACTGTATCTTTACTTTAATCTTCGAATAAGCTCATTTTTGTGAATGAATACAGTCAAAATTTAAGATAAAAGAGTGAGACTTTCACCAGATAAATGATGAATATTTACATAAAATTAACCAAACCCAGCCTATGCGCCCTAGCATGATTTGGAGACCTATTGGCCTTCTTTCCTTGATCTTAGTTCTTTTAGTTTCTGCCTGCGGCAAAAAGAACAATTTCCTATCGATGACCGAACCACGTCGCGTGGAGATTTTGGTCTTGGGACACGACAGTGACCATCACAATACCGAAAAATTGATGATGTACATTTCAACTCCCTTGTTTCAAAAAGGCATCAACCTCACTTACACCGCAGATCCCAATGATCTGAAGGACGAGGTACTTCAAAACTACGATGGCCTACTCATCTATGCCAATCACGATTCGATTTCTACTTCACAAGAAGCAGCGCTTAAGTCTTTTGTTCAAGGCGGAAAGGCCTTGATTCCATTGCATAGTGGCTCCTTCTGCTTTAGAAATTCGGACTGGTATGTGCAAGCTGTCGGTGGACAATTCAGTACACATGGTACGGGTAGATTTACCACACAAATACTTGATGCAAAACACCCTATCCTTCAAGGAATCAGTGAATTTGAGACTTGGGATGAAACGTATGTTCATAGCCAAATCAATCCTGACATTCAGGTGCTGATGGAGCGAAAAGAGGGCGATAAAAAAGAACCCTATACTTGGATCCGGAACGAAGGCGAAGGACGTGTATTTTACACTGCCTATGGCCACAACGAGGAAACTTGGAAGCAGCCTGAATTTCATGAATTGCTAGCAAACGGTATCCTCTGGGCAGTAGGCGATAAAGTAACCAAACTCCTAGCTGACTATAAAATCCCTACACCTCAGTTTCAGGACGCAGAAATTCCTAATTACGAAAAACGTGATCCTGCACCTCGCTTTCAGTTGCCCCTCTCTCCTGAGGAAAGCATGAAATTGGTACAGCTTCCTATTGAATTTGAAATGGAATTGTTTGCCAGCGAGCCCATGATCATCAATCCCATGGCCATGGCTTGGGATGAGCGTGGAAGGCTGTTTGTGATTGAAACAGTTGATTATCCAAATGAAGTACGCACGGAGGGCGGTAACGACAGAATCAAAATCTTAGAAGATACTGATGGTGACGGCAAAGCCGATAAAGTCACCGTTTTTGCAGAGAATTTGAACATTCCTACTTCCATCATGGCAGTCAATGGAGGAATTCTGATTTCCATGGCACCAGATTTTGTATTCCTAAAAGACACCAACGGGGATGATGTAGCTGATGTCAGAGAAGTAGTCATTACCGGCTGGGGCAAAAGTGATACCCATGCGGGTCCTTCCAACCTCAAGTATGGCTTCGATAACAAAATATGGGGAGTATTGGGCTACTCTGGATTTAATGGTGAAGTGGGTGGAAAATCCCATTCCTTTGGACAAGGCGTTTACCGGTTTACTCCAAATGCTAGTGAATTGGAATACTTAGGTAATTCATCAAACAATACCTGGGGATTAGGCTTTACCGAAGATTTTGAAACCTTTCTTTCCACTGCCAATGGACAGCACAGCGTGTATTTTTCCATGGCCAACAAGTACCTAAAGCGTCCCATCTTCCAAGGATCTGCCAATACCGTACATGGTATCGATAGCCATTACGACATGCCTCACCTCACTCCTTTCCTACGTCAAGTGGATTGGTTTGGAGGCTACACCGCTGCAGCTGGTCACAATTTCTACACTGCAAGAAGCTTCCCTGAGTCCTACTGGAATCGTGTAGCATTTGTAGCTGAGCCAACGGGACGTGTTCTCCACAAAGCCATGATCAACCCAGATGGATCAAGCTACAAAGAGAAAAATGGCTTCAACATTCTTGCCAGCTCAGACGAATGGTTCTCTCCTGTTCATGCTGAAGTGGGTCCTGACGGA
>CANHCD010000303.1 GCA_947458795.1 Cyclobacteriaceae bacterium
TACTTGGGATGAGTTTCTTGCTCAACCTGAGCATGGGTAGCGTGTGGATTCCGCCCGCGGAAATGGTAGAAGGGATGGCAACGGGAAGTTGGGCCAAAAATTCCTGGGAGCAAATCATCCTGCACTACCGACTTCCTAAGGCCTTGGTGGCGATTTTGGCAGGGATAGGACTCAGCGTAAGTGGTTTACAGATGCAAACCTTTTTTCGAAACCCACTTGCGGGGCCTTATGTGTTAGGGATCAGTTCGGGAGCGGGATTAGGCGTAGCCTTGCTGATGCTGGCTGGAGCCGCTTTTGGAGTATCCCTTACCGGACTGAATTCTTGGGCGATTGCAGGTGCAGGAATTCTTGGCGCAGGTAGCTTGCTGGCTCTTGTTACCTTGGTGGCCTGGAGAGTAAAAGATTCGATGACGTTATTGATCGTAGGCCTGATGGTCGGCAGTGCCGTATCCGCGGTGGTGGCTGTACTCTCCTTTTTCTCTGGGGCGGAAGCCTTGAAGCTCTATACCGTATGGTCCATGGGCAGTTTGGGTGCGCTGACCTGGTCACAGGTAAGCATCCTTGGCCTTCTGATTTTGATTGGAATCCTTCCCATCGTCGGATCAGTCAAGTCCTACAATGCCTTGCTTATGGGTGAAACGTATGCCCGCAGCATGGGGATTCATACGACAAGTCTCCGTTGGTGGATGATCGGAAGTGCTGGGATTTTGGCTGGGGGAATTACCGCTTTTTGTGGACCCATCGCATTCTTGGGTATAGCCGTTCCTCACTTGGCACGCATGGCTTGGAAAAGTGCAGACCATCGGGTGTTATTCCCTGGTTCGGCCGTCTTGGGGGCAAGTTTGCTCCTACTCTGCGATGCCTTTAGCCATTTCCCTGGTTGGGCCAGCTCGCTACCCATCAATGCAGTCACCTCCTTGATTGGCGCCCCACTGGTGATTTCCTTGATCTTAAAAAAGAACTTCAGCAAAGACTTCTAAGGGATGAAACAGCACCAAATCGCATTGGGAGGAATTGGACTCCAGCTTGGGTATAGCCAGGAAGGGCTGCGGAAACCGCTTTTGGAGAATTTGAATTTTGAGTTGGTAGCCGGAGAGCTCACCTGCCTTTTGGGTCCCAATGGGGTGGGAAAATCCACCTTGATCAAAGCCATTCTGGGGGAAATTAGCCCTTGGGAAGGTCGGCTTTTGCTAGAGCAGAAGCCCATCTCCTCCTACTCCATTCAAGATCGTGCCAAGCACATCGCGGTGGTCTTGACCGACCCGATCTATCCGGGTAATCTGACCGTGGGTCAACTAGTTGCCTTGGGCAGAACGCCGCACACGAATTGGCTAGGGCATTTGGGTGAGGAAGACCGAACTATCGTGGAAAAGGCCTTATCAGACACCCATATCGGATATTTGCGAGATGCTCGACTGGGGGAACTCAGTGATGGACAGCGGCAAAAGGCCATGATTGCACGAGCCTTGGCGCAGGATGGATCCGTGATTGTTTTGGATGAGCCTACGGCTCATTTGGATTTGGTCAATCGATTGGAAATCATGAGTTTGCTTCGCGAAATCAGCCGTAGCCAAGGCAAGGCCATCTTGGTTGTGACCCATGACTTGGACATTGCTTTGGAGACGGCGGATCGATTTTGGATCCTGAATTGCGGAATCCCACTCCTCTCTGGAAAGCCGGAAGACCTAGTCCTTTCGGGACAGATTCAAGCACTATTTCCTTCGGATCGCTATCAGTTTAATGTGGCCCGAGGACGGGTGGAGTGGAGCCAAGCGATGCCGGATTTTCAGATTGAAGGACCTGCCGAACAGGTGTATTGGGTAAGGAAGGCCTTGGTAAAGGCAGGTATTGCCTCCTTGGACCAGACTTTGGTGATTACGGCACCTTTCGGGTTGAGGGTTGGGGAGGAATCCTTTGAAACCCTTGAGGAATTGATTGTAGCGCTAAAGCAGGGTTGAGAAAAAACAAAAAAATAAAACTACCTCAGCCGTTTTTTTTCGTATCTTATCTATTGATTTCAAGAAAGTTAATGGGTTTCCTAAGGGGCACCGTCTTAATTAAATTTTCGCGAAACAATTTTTTAAAAGGGAACTAAAAAGTTAGCTTTAAATGTTCCCTATTTGGGAACTTTTTATATTTTTACCGGTGAGAATTATCGCAAAAAAGACACTCAGAGAATTTTGGCAAATCCATAATGACTGTGAGCAATCATTAAAGTCTTGGTATAAGGAAGCTTTTGAGGCAACTTGGGCTTCACCTCGAGACATCAAAAACAAGTATCCTTCCGCGAGTTTTCTTGCAGAAAATAGAGTGGTGTTCAATATAAAAGGAAATAAATATCGATTGGTAGTGAAAATCAACTATGATTTTTCTTTGGTCTGGATCCGATTTATTGGAACACATGCCGAATACGACAAAATAAACGCATCAAATCACTAAGCTAATGATCCTAAAAATCTTAAAAACAAAAGAAGACTACGAAGCAGCTTTGATTCGACTTGAGGCTATTTTCGAAAGCAAAAAAGGTGCTGACACTGCAGACGAACTGGAGTTACTCTCCCTGCTCATAGAAAATTATGAAAACCAGCAGCATCCAATAGATTTACCTGACCCAATTGAAGCAATCAAATTTCGAATGGATCAATTGGGCTACAAACAAAAAGATCTGGCGAAGGCCTTAGGACAAAAAAGTAGGGTTAGTGAGGTGCTCAATAAAAAGAGAAAGTTGTCCATTGAGATGATTCGCAAACTTCATGAAACGCTTGGAATTCCTTCTGAAGTCCTTATTCGGGACTATTAGAAATTGGTAGAGTCGCAATTACATCGATGAGTATATTCAAAAATAGCTTGTTCGAACTACCACCCCTAACTTACTTTCCAAGTAACAATCACGAGGGAATAATCAACTTCTTCCGTGCACAAATGCCCCCATCCCCCTATCTTGCAGGATCAAATTGAAATTCCCATGAAGCGACTCGCGATTCTCGCCACCGGTTCTGGCAGCAATGCCGAAAAAATCATGGAGCACTTTGCACATTCCTCCAAAGGGAAGGTGGTGCTGGTAGCGGCCAACAAGACTACGGCTGGGGTTTTGGCGCGAGCGCAAAAATTCAATGTTCCGACTATTACCTTTACTCGACCCGAATTGGAGGAAGGCCTACTCTTGGA
>CANHCD010000304.1 GCA_947458795.1 Cyclobacteriaceae bacterium
TTCCCCTCCTTGGAAGTAGTATTCAAAAATTGGAATCCGTACATCCCTCAAATATTGATCAAATACTTTCCCCAAGTTCCAACCTGCCTGGGTCGAAATATACGATTCGACCTGTTGGGTAGTCACCGTCTGATGGTAGAATTCTTTATTCAATCCTCTCAAAATCATTCTCCATTTGGCATCATCCTGCAAGATTTGACGAAGCATGTTCAACAGATTGCCTCCCTTGTAGTACATATCCCCAGAGCCGCGCTGGTTGACTCCGTAATCTCCAATGATGGGTTTGTCATTCAAAATATTCATACGTGTGCCCCGAACATAAGCTTGACCCGCTTCTTTGCCATAATGGTAGTCGAGAAACAAGCTTTCAGAGTAATTCGTGAAACTTTCATGGATCCACATGTCTGCTTCATCTTTGTAAGTGATGTTGTTGGCAAACCACTCGTGACCTGCCTCGTGGATGATGATGAAGTCAAATTTCAAGCCCCAGCCGGTTCCACTCAGGTCTCTGCCACGGTAGCCATTTTGGTAGCCGTTGCCATAAGTCACCGAACTCTGGTGTTCCATGCCCAAATAAGGAGCTTCCACCAGCTTAAATCCGTCTTCATAAAATGGATACGGTCCAAACCAGTGCTCAAAAGCTTGCATCATGCGTCTGGCATCTTGAAAATGGACTTTTGCCTTCTCTAAATTCTCTCGCAAAACAAAGTAATCCATGTCCAAGGTCCCTTTTTCGCCTGCATATTTTTCTCCAAACTGTGCGTAATCACCTATATTGATGTTTACGCCATAGTCATTGATGGGATTGACCACCTTCCAATGAAAGGTATCGGTATCTTTTCCGACTTGAATTTCAACCAAACGTCCATTTGAAATATCCAACAATCCTTTGGGCACAGTAACATGCATGTCCAAACTATCTACCTCATCTGCAGGATGGTCTTTCAAGGGCCACCAAATGCTGGATCCAATGCCTTGATTGGAGGATGCGATAAAATCAAGTCCTTTTGAATCCTTCTGCCAGGTAATTCCTCCGTCCCAAGGTGGGCGAACAGCCTCTTTGGGAACCCCCTCGTACTTCACCACAAGTGCTTCTAGGGCACCTGGAACTTGTTTCTTGGTTAAAGTTACCCAGTAAACTGCCCCTTCTCGTCGAAAAGAGAGTTGCTCTCCTCCCTGTGTGATGGAAGTAACAGCTAAAGGCTCTTGTAGGTCTAATTGTAAAAGCTTCGCTTCATTTACTACCTGATAACTTATTTTATTTGAGCCTTTTATATATTTTTTGGAAGGAATGATTTCTACACTCAGGTCGTAGTGTTTGAGGTCCCACCAAGACCGTTCTGGGCCGATTCTGCCCCGCAAACTGTCTGCACGGCTGTATTGGGCAAGAGCGGAATTAGAAAGGAGCAGAAAAGAACTAAGTGCTCCTGCTAGAATATATTGGGTGAATTTTAAGTTCATAAACTTTGAAATTGGGGTAAATTACCTTCCTCCAGGAGGACAGTAGGTTTTTAAGAAATTGGTATACACCATGCGCAAGTGAGCTGTAGTGCCTTCTCCTTCACCAATGCCATGGCTTCGGTTGGGATACGGCATAAACTGAAACAGCTTTCCATGCTTGATCAATTCGTTGATCAACATTTCGGCATTTGCATAGTGAACATTGTCGTCACCAGTACCATGAATATACAGGAGATTGCCTTGCAGGTTTTTGGCATGCGTGATGGGCGATCCAGCCACAAAATCTTCCAAGTTCTCCTGAGGAAGTCCCATGTAGCGCTCCTGGTAGATGTTGTCGTAGGTCAACTGATTGGCAACTGCCGCCAAGGAAATACCTGTTTGAAAGAGTCCAGGGTATTGGAATAGTAGATTTAAGGTTGCGGAACCTCCCCCACTATGACCCCATACCGCCATGCGAGTAGGATCTACATAAGGCCAGTTGCTGATCTGCTTGGCAGCTTCTGCCTGGTCGGAGATGTTTAACCGTCCGATTTTTCGGTAAATGCTTTTACGCCAAGCCCGACCTTTGGGAGCAGGAGTGCCCCGATTGTCAATGGAAATGTAGATATACCCATCGGCTGCCATATCACCTTCATAGTTGCGGTTGCGCCCTACTCCATACGTATCTTTTACATTGGCACCCCAAGGTTCGGTATACACCATAAATAAAACAGGGTACTTCTTCGTGGGATCAAAATTCTTGGGTTTTACCATCCATCCGTCCATCTCTGTGCCGTCGGCTGTGTTGATTTTAAAGAATTCCACTGTTTTGGCACCCTGATTAGCAGGCAACTTGGATGCGATGCTTTGACTAGGATCCAAGGGCTGGTGCTTGGGAAGGCTGACCCATTCGCTAGCAGGTCGAGTATAGCTGTTGGAAAACTGGTGCATGCCATACTTGCCACTTGGTGAAATTACATACGAATGCGTTCCAGTCAGATCCGCCGGCGTAACCCGCTCGGCAGTTCCCTTTCCATCTAATTTGGCTTTGTAGAGGTATTTCTGCGTGGCGTTTTCAGGAGAAGCATGAAAATAGAGTGAATTTTCTTTCTCATTGAAATGCAAGAGGTTAATCACATCGTAGTTTCCATGGGTCACAGGAGTCACTTTACCGCTTAAATCAATGCGATAAAGGTGTCTCCAGCCATCTTTTTCGCTAAACCATAGGAATTCCTTGCCTGTATTGATCCATTTAAACTCGTGTCTATAAGTGAGTCCGTAGGTATTTTCCCAGCTGGACAATACATCGATCCAAGTGTCATCCTGTTCCTCGAAAATGAGATTCGCCACATTAGTCTTGACGTTGACTCCTAAGATTTTGCTATGGTTTTGCTTGCGGTTGAGTTGCTGCACCAGCAGGAGCTCAGGTGAATTCCACCCCATACGAGGCAAGTAATGTTGCTGTGGATCTCCTGGAATATTGAGCCAGGTAGTCTGTTTGGTACTCAATTCGACCACTCCAATTTTTGCCGGTGAAGGTGACTCTCCCACTTTGGGGTACTCTACAGGGATGATCTGGGAGTAAATGGAATCTGTGGTATTGATCATGTAATAATCACGAATCTTGTTGGCATCGATTTGCCAAAAAGAAATACGCTTCCCGTCAGGGCTCCATTGGAAGCCATCGCGACATCCAAACTCTTCCTCATAGGCCCAATCGAA
>CANHCD010000305.1 GCA_947458795.1 Cyclobacteriaceae bacterium
CCTGAATAGGCTTCAAAAGCATCCACCTTGGTGGGATCCATGGGACCATTGAAGAAAACAATCTTTCCCTTCACTTGGCTCCCCAGGGCTTGCAATGCAGCCAGACCCTTCACCTCCACCACCTGACCAAGCAAGCCCTTGGATCCAGTACCTTGGGTATTCCCTAATGCCAAACTGGCTAATTCTACAGTTCCTTGTTTTTTTGAATTCACTATGCGTACCACATCGGCACCTCCTCGCTCCCAGTGGGGCACCATCACGGGTTGCAAGTACACCGTATCGAAACCATAGCTTTCCATCAATTGCTTGGTCCACTCTACTGCGGCGGCAGCTCCTGGAGATCCCGATAAGCGGTTGCCAATTTCTTTGCAGAGGTAGCGGAGATTTTCATAGGTATGACCGGAAGAGAGCTCCATGTCGTAAATAGTTTTTAATCGAGCTTCATGGCCTTGCCCATAGGCGAGCATCGGTAAAAAGAAGAGGATCCAAAGCGTTTTTTTCATTGTGAGATCTATTTTTTCCTTAAGGTAAAAAATGAAGCTCAAAAAGAGTCAACTTTTTTACCATTGGGAAAATCCACTTTTCCCTTACTCTCTGATTTTTATTTAAAACACTTTTTTGTGAACTTCGTTAAATGAAAAGCCTTCGTAAAGATTCCAATGGAGGTTAACCTATTTTCAATCCTTTAAAACCAATTTTATGAAACTAATTACCACGCTAGTCTTAGGACTAAGTACGCTTTTTGCAGCAGCAGAATTTGTAGCTCCTGCCACAGTAAGCAAAACAGAAAGCCAAGTTCGCTGGGAAGCGTCCAAAGTAACGGGCACCCACTGGGGCTATGTTCCATTGAAAAATGCTACGCTTGATTACAGCGGCGGAAAAATTAAAGGTGGGTCTTTTGACATGGACATGGTCAATTTGACTGTTGAGGACTTAACAGATGCCAAATCAAAGGGAAACCTGACCGGCCACTTGAAGTCGGATGACTTTTTCTCTGTAGAAAAATTCAACACTTCTTCATTCAAAATCACGGAAGCGAAATCCAGCAACGGTACAGACTACACCATCACAGGTAACTTGACCATCAAGGGCATCACGCAGAAAGTTTCTTTCCCTGCAAAGGTATCTTTAGCCGGCAAAAAAGTAACCGCAACTGGGCAAATCAAGTTTGACCGCACCAAATTTGAAATCAAATACCGTTCAGGAAGCTACTTCGAAGATCTTGCAGACAAAATGATCTACGACGAGGTGAAGTTGGATGTGAAATTGGTTGCTGCTATCTAAGCGCAGACTTTTACCCCACAAAAATCCCCAAGAGGTTTCGCTTCTTGGGGATTTTTTTGTGAATTTTTTTCTCAATCCAAAGGGGATGCCCCCGCTTACAAATCGTATTTGAAGGTAATCAGCGCATAGCGCGGTTGCACCAAGTAAGAGAAGGTACTCACCACACTTTCGCTAAAGCTATCTCTACGAATGGCTCGGGTATCGGCGATATTCCAGACTGACAGTTTGATCTCCCAGGGGCTTTTTGCTCCTTGGTAAATCAAAAAGGTATTCAAGAAATCGAAATCACTTCGAGTACCCATCGCTTGATTCAGGTAGGCTGTGTAGGTGTAATCTGCCACCAGTTTGAACCCCTTCACCAAATCCAAGTCCACTTCCAACTTGGGGCTATGCGTAGTGAAGGTATTGTCGATTCTTCCCGATACGTATTGATTTGCCGTGAAGGAATAGCCAATCTTGGCCTCCAAAACCTTGAAGAAGGTGCTGGTCAACTTGGTGTCGTAGGTTTGGGAAAACTGCTCGTTCTGGGTCAGCTGATCATCCAAAAACAAATTGGTCTGAAAGGCATTCCAATTTCCACCGAGCTCAAACTTCATCTTGTTGAAGGATTTGTCTACCCGAAGATCTCCATTCAAGGTCTTGTTCACTGGCTCCACGTTGAGCACTGAAAACAAGCGGTTGATTCCGATAAAGTCAGTGGTCGTCACCAAGTCATTTCGCTTGCGCTGGTAGTTGGCGTTTCCAAAGACCATCAAGCCAGAAAACATATCAAAATGCGTGTAGGAAAGCGTATGGGTGTTGAAAAGCCCATTATCTAAGGCCCGATTTCCACGAAATAATGCATTGTAATCTTGCAAGAGCAGGCCTTGAGCCAGCTTTTGGATATCCATAAAGTTGGCCTCCGTGCCCCAGCGATAGGTAAGGGAGCGATTGGAGGTCAGGTTCCACTTCGCATACATCGCGGGCAACACCAACATGCGGTCCTGCTCCAATTTTTCTCCAGCTTGCGTGTCGCTCCATTGGTAGCGGTGAAGGTTTGCAGATGGACTTAGGATCCAATCCTTCCATTTGGTCTTCCAGCTCATTCCGAGGTAGATGTCTTGGAAATCAAATTCGTTGTCATTCCCAAACGCATCAAAAATCTGTCTGGAGCCCACTTGACTCAATCCACTCACAAAATCCTGATTGAGCTGCTGCATCCCCAAGGACCAGTTGAGGTGATTGGTAGGATTTAGAATGTAATAGTAGTTGAATACCCCTTCCAAGGTCCCTGTATACAGTTCTTGGTTTTGAAGAAGACGGTAGCTTTCCGCATTCGGAATGGCATACAATCCTACCAGAGGCTTGACCGAGGAGGTTAGGTCCAAGAAAGGATCTGAAAATTTCTTCTCCCAGTTCATCTCCATGCTGAATACCTGATCCTCGTTGGGAGCATGGTACCACTCCAGCTTTTGCTGCAGGGCATAGGGATTTCGTGAGGACAGCGTGTTGATGTTTTGGGTAAAGTTCCCAAAACTGGAATTGAGCAGGTTCCCATTCTGAATCTCAGAAAGCTTGCCAAAAAAGCTATATTTTAGATAGGTCTCTTCTTTCGGAGTGTAGGTGATGGCATACTTGGCCAAACCAGACTTACTTTCTACATCAGAGGAAGACAAGAGTTCTTCTTTGTTGTTTTGTCCCGCATTCAAGTAGGTGCGCAGGGAACTACTTCCCAAGCCGTTGTTTGAGGTGGAACCGATGACAAAGCCCGTGTGCCTCCACTTGGCGGATGGGGTATAATTGAGATTGAAGGCTGCTAAGTTGGTTTCAAGGGAATTGGCATTGGAGCGGGTGGCCATTGGAATTCCAGTTTTGGGA
>CANHCD010000306.1 GCA_947458795.1 Cyclobacteriaceae bacterium
ACTTTATCTAAAGTTGCACCTGCTCCAGTATCCAATTTGCCTTCGTCATAGACATAAGTGACAAAACTGACTTTAGTTCTATTGGATGCAATTGGTTTGACAATGTTGATTGAGCAGCCCCAAGGATAAAAATTGAACATCATGTTGGGAAATATCCAGAAATAATAGGCACTAATCTGCTTTCCATGGTCCTCATGATCCTGAGGAAAATCGAATATATGATCTCCACTTGAGGAATGTCCTATTTGCAAACTGGCGTTGGGATACAGTACTGTTTCGTATTGGGAATAATTCAGTTCGGCATTTAGGCTTTCATGAACAAATGGAATGTGAAATCCCTCCAGGTAGTTGTCACAATACAAGGCCCAATGTGTATTGACCAAATAGTCTTTATTTCGGCTTTTGTCTTCCTTGAACTGTTCCAATGGCAAAAAGCCCACTTTACGGTTCATCGCATCCAATATGGCCTGAAAGTCCAAATCTTTGGTCAAACTCGTAAAAAGCCAAGGTCCCCACTGAAGAAAAGGAAAGCGTGTGAGATTATCGGATTTCCGAGGGAAATCCAAGGCCTCTTTAAACTGGGGCATGTGCTGGAAATCTCCCTGCAGATTGAATCTCCTGCCGTGATAGGAGCAGGTGATCTGTCGGGACTTAGTCGGATTGTGGCAAAGAATATTCCCACGGTGGGTGCAGACGTTGGATATACAGGATAGCTGCCCATCCGAATTGGTTAGGAGCATAGGCTCCTCGAGTGCAAACTCCAGAAAATAGAAAGGATGAATTTGCTGGGTAAGGGAAACTTGGGTAGTATTTCCTACATATTGCCAGGTCTTGGCAAAGACTTTCTCAATCAACAAATTAAAAATTTCTTCTGAGCGATAAAAAGAAGAAGGAAGCGTTTCAGCTTGGGTAATATCTGGATTGATGTAGAAGGGTTTCAAATATCTTTATATCTTGATGCCTAGCTAAATTACTCTTTTCAATCCAATCTATCTTTTGAATAGCATAAAAAATACACAAAGTCTGGGTTTGATTACGGTAATCTCTCTCGTAGCTGGTGGAATGATAGGCTCTGGAATTTTTACTCTTCCATCTACACTGGCAAAATTTGGAGGAATATCTCTTTTGGGATGGGTGATTGCAGCTATTGGAGCCTGGGTTTTAGCACATCTCATGAGTGCTTTAAGCAAAGTTATTCCCGAAACAGGCGGCTCCTACGCCTATACGAAAGCTGCATTTGGAGAGCTTGCAGGATTTATTGTGGCTTGGGGATTTTGGCTTTCGATTTGGAGTACCAATGCCGCGATTGCACTTACTTTTTCTGGCTATTTTGGGGTCTTCTTTCCAGAAATCAGCCAGTCAAGTTGGTTTTCAGTTTCGGTTGCCCTTGCTGCGATTTGGGGGCTGTCAATTCTCAATAGCCTTTCCATTCGATCCTCAGGGCACCTTCAAGTAGTTACCACAGTTTTAAAAATCTTACCTATTCTGCTCGTTGCTTTTGGGGGCTTGCTTTTTATTGATCTGGATAATTTCACTCCTTTCAATACTTCAACAGAATCTTCCTTTCAAGCAATCACTACCTCTTCGGTCCTTTGTTTCTACGCCTTTATGGGAATAGAGGCGGCTACTATTCCTGCTGGAAATATAAAGGAACCGGAAAAGACCATTTCCAAAGGCACTAAAATTGGGGTGGGTCTAGTGATTTTTCTTTATTTATTCAGCTCTTTTTCACTTTTTGGGGTCCTTTCACCCACACAGGTAGCCCAAAGTCAGGCTCCTTTCAATGATGCAGCAAATCTGATTTTCGGAATAAATACTGGATACTTTGTAGCGGCAGGCGCCTGCCTAGCTAGTTTTGGGGCTTTGAATGGTTGGATATTATTGCAAGGCCAGATACCCTATTCCATGGCTAAAGATGGATTACTACCAAAAATATTAGCATACAAAAATCCTTCTGGGGCTCCCAGTGTCGGTGTACTTGTTTCGAGCTTAGTGATCACTTTACTCTTGCTCTTAAATAGTAGTAAAGGATTTAGTGGGCTTTATGAGTTTATGGTTCTTTTGACTACTACAACTTCTTTGGCTTTTTACTTTGGAGCAGTCTTAGCTTATGGCTATTTTTCTTATCGAGGTCTTTTGGGGTTTAAGCGAACCTTTGGATCCTTCATTTATACCTTTTTAGGTTTGGGATTTTCGGTTTGGATCTTTTTTGGTGCAGGTATGGATGCGGTGATCCTTGGTGTGATTGCACTACTTATGGGCATTCCGGTTTTTTGGTTGAGCAAAAGAAAGTAAACTAGCGCTAGAAAATTTATCACGAAGAAAATTTCGAAAACAGGTTCTTTATTTGGGAGTTTTTTTTCGGAAGGTCCATCCAATTTTGGAGCCATAGCTTTTAGGATTATCCGCAATCGTACTAGTGGCTCAAGATTTCTTTGAATTACTTCGGATCGTCGTTAACAGACTGCATTCAACGATCCCTAACTCACCTAATAGAACTTTAAGCCTAATTTTCTTAGGTTAGAAGTGTAAAAGAGGAAAAATAAAAATGCTAAATAGCCCTTTCAAATGGAATTTGAAAGGGCTATTTAATGATCTAAACTGATCTTAGGATTTGTGGCCATAGGAAGCATCGATTGGGCTTCCTTTGGGGTTGGCTAGCGAATCAAAGGTTAAGAGCCTGACCTCTGCTACACTTATTTCCAAGTACGTATTTTGGCTTACCCATTCGCCCAAATTGTAATAGGTAGCACCTTTGCCAACTGGTAGTTGCAGGGGTAGATGGCGATGGCCAAAAATATAGAAATCATGAGGTGCAGATTGCTCCACTTCTTTGCAGTAGGACCAAAGCCATTCATCATTTTCTAAAAATCGCTGCTCATCCTTACTGCTATTACTGATTCGGCTTTTGCTAGACCATGCGCGAGCCAGGCTAATGCCAATGTCAGGATGTGTCCATCGAAAAAGCCACTGGGCTATCGGACTGGTAAATACTTTTTTAAGCACTTTGTAAGTGGGATCTCCTGGACCCAAGCCATCTCCATGTCCTACTAAGATTTTCTTCCCTGCTACCTGAATTTCAATGGGATGGGTATACACGGGTATTCCCAACTCGGTAGTGAAGTAATCCCG
>CANHCD010000307.1 GCA_947458795.1 Cyclobacteriaceae bacterium
CCAGCCTAAGTATTGGCGGTTCTGGCGAGAATTTCAGCAGCTACCTCAACCGCTACACCCAGGTAGACCACTTTGAGATTGCGAAGGCTTCCGGTGAGTCTGCGCACTACAACTTGATGAAGCAGTTGGAAGACTACGACGTGGTTGTAGTGGGTTTGATGGGCATCACCAATAGCCCCCAGCGCCAATTTGGTGTCGCTCCAGGGGATTTGGAGTTGATCCGTGCTTTGGAAAAAAGACAAAAAGTGGTGACGGTACTCTTTGGAAATGTTTATGCAGCCAAATACCTGGAAGGCTTGGAGCATGTGGTCTTTGCCTATGAGAATTCCCCCTTCACCCAAAAGCTTGTGCCCCAGATTTTATTTGGAGCCAAGCCCGCCAAAGGAATCTTGCCCGTGACGGTAAGCGAACAGTTTACGCAAGGTGTAGGTGGGCTCTTGACCCCATCAAATCGTTTGGCCTATGGAAGTCCAGAAAGCGTAGGAATGAATGGGGAAAAATTGAATAAAATTGATGGGGTTGTGGCTGAAATGATTGCATCCAAAGCAGCCCCAGGAGCAAGAGTCCTCGTTGCAAAGGCGGGAACGGTCATCTTTGATCGATCCTATGGGCATTTGGATTACGAAAAATCTGCTCCCGTAACCTCAGAAACAGTCTATGACCTGGCATCAGTCACCAAAGTAGCAGCTACTACGCTTGCCGCCATGTTTTTACATAGTCGTGGAGAACTTGACTTAAGTAAAACACTAGGGGATTACCTCCCTGAATTAAAGACAACGAATAAAGGAGGCATCATTTTGTCGAACCTGCTAGCCCATGAAGCAGGTTTGAAGGCATTTATTCCACACTATACCAAAACGCTGACCTCGGGAAAATGGAACCCCTCCTACTACAAGGATTCCATCAGCGAAGGCTATACCCTCCCTGTCTCCAATGGAATGTTTGCCCAAACGAGTTTGCGCGATAGCTTGTGGAAATGGACCGTGGAATCCGAACTTTTGCCCAAGCCTTATGGCTATGTCTATTCCGACCTGACCATGTACTTCATGCAAGCCGTGGTCGAGCGCATTGTGAATCAGCCATTGGACGAATTTGTAGGGCAAAATTTTTACGCCCCCCTTGGGCTGCAAACGCTTACTTTCAAACCATTTGAAAAAATACCGCTGGCGCAAATCGCCCCCACTGAGAATGACCAGACCTTTCGAGGAAGGCAAATTCAAGGTTATGTCCACGATCCAGGTGCTGCGATGTATGGAGGGGTGGCAGGTCATGCTGGCTTATTTGGTACCGCACAGGATCTGGCTGTAGTTCTCCAACTTCTTTTGAACAATGGAAGCTACGGGGATGTCAGCTTACTCAAGCCCGAAACCATAGCCGCATTTACCAAGAGACAATCTAAACTAAGCAGGCGAGGCTGGGGTTGGGATAAGCCCGAACCTGAAAAGGGAAAAGGAGGATCAGCGGGGAAGTTGGCGCCTAAAAGCACATTCGGACATACGGGATTTACGGGTACCTGCGTTTGGGCGGATCCTGACAATCAACTCACCTATATCTTTCTCTCCAACCGCGTCTATCCCTCAGCCTCTAACAATACCCTACTTGATTTAGGTATTCGCACCCAGATTCATGACCTCATTTACCAGGCCATCGAAAAATAAAAGGAGAGCCCTCTCCCCTCCCGAGAAACCCATTTGAAAAAGAAGTAGGAAAGGAGCTCCAGCCTAGGAAGCGTTCTTTCCTAGTTCACTTAGTTTCCTTTAATCTCAATTACTTTGAATTCCGTGCGTCGATTGGTTTGATGCTCCTCCTCGGTTTGTGCATTTTGGATTCGAAGCTGCGTTTCTCCATAACCTTTCGCCACCAGACGATCAGCTGCAATGCCCTGCGAAACAAGGTAATCCACAGCTGACTGAGCCCTCACCTGAGAAAGTGCTAAGTTGTAGTCGTCTCCAGATCTTGAGTCTGTGTGCGAACTTAACTCAATGCGGATGGTTGGATTATCCTTTAGAATTTTCACCAATTTATCCAATTCCAGCGCAGCATCAGCACGAATATCTGACTTAGCCAAATCGTAGTAAATATTTTCCAAAACAGTCACTTTTTCAAGAATCAGCTGATCTAGGAATACGGTGGTGTCTAAAGAGATGTTGGTCACGTCCTGGATAAGCGTAGCAGGATCAGGAGTCTTTCCTTTGGTGCTGTAGGTGAAGGATTTTGAGAAATACCCATTCCGTGAGGCGATAAGGCTGTATTCACTTTCGGGAGAAAGTGTAAATCGAACTCTTCCTTGTGCATTTACCATGTCCCCTCCCAATGGGCGTTTATCTCCACCATACAAGACCACGCGGGTTTGAGGCAAAATTGCTTCTTTACCATCGGGTTTGATTTCCTTGGTGTAGACATTGAGCAGGACATTGAGGATTTTTGGCTTAGGTGTTTTGTCTTCGAAAAAATAGAGGTCATCATCCCCTTTGCCCCCTTCACGGTTGGAGGAGATGAAACCCGCTTTTGGATAGTCTGTAAAGAAAATCCCAAAATCATCTCGATTGCTATTGAAATTTTTCCCCAGGTTGGAAACCACCTGTTTTCCATCGCTATTTTTCTCCGCCACAAAAAGGTCGAGTTTGCCAAATCCTGGATGTCCATCTGAAGCAAAGTAAAACTTCCCATCCTTTGCAGGACGTGGAAATAATTCGTTGCCAGCGGTATTTACAGTAGAACCTAAATTCACTGCATTGCCAAAGTCTCCATTGGCCATCTTGGTGGCTTTGTATAAGTCTACTCCTCCATATCCTCCTGGCCGGGTTGAAGCAAAGTAAAGTTCAGCCCCATCTGGGCTAAATGCAGGGGTAGAATTCCACCAGGTTTCCTCTTCATTCACAGGCATCCAAATGGGCTGGGTAAATCCCGCCCCTCTGAAATAGGAGACAAAAAGGGTAGATTCTGGATAATCTTTAGCCGATGTAGAATTTCCCCTTGCGTAGATGAGGGTATTTCCGTCTGGACTGATGGCCAAAGCGGCCTGGTTGAGCCCTTGCTCATTTTGAAATTCGGGCAACAGTTGAACCGCTGCAGCATCCACTTTTAAACCCTCGGCACGGGTGCGAAATAGCTGGTGGTAGGAAGTGCC
>CANHCD010000308.1 GCA_947458795.1 Cyclobacteriaceae bacterium
CCAGAAGTTTCTGGATTTCAATTTCCCGTTTCTGAGGGTTGTGATCTGCCTGGAAGGATGCCAGTTCCTTCGGGGTAGGCAAGATCCCAATGATGTCTAGATAAATTCTTCGGAGAAAGGTGCGGTCATCGACAGGACTCCCAAAGCTGAGTTGATTTTCTTGAAAGTATTTATTTACGAGCCGATCAATTGGATGTTCAAGCCCAGGGTGTATTGGAGGAAGTACGGGCTTTCTTGGAGCCAGGGCCGCTACGCGATACACGGATTGTTGAGCTACTCCTTCCGGCCAAGGCGCTCCCTTTTCGATCCAAAGCGTCAACAGTTGAATTTCTTCGTCTTTGAGTAATTTGCCCTTGGCAGGCATGACCTCTTTGTGGTTTTTGGAAAGGGTAATTCTCCGGATCAGCTCACTTTCTCCAGGGTTTCCTGGAACGATAATCTGTCCATTTTCTCCCCCTGCAAAGACAAATTCTTTTTCATCCAATCGCAATTCACCTTCAATTTTTGCTCCTGAGTGGCATTTGTAACAATTATGAGCCAGTACCGACCGCACGTTCGTGACAAGCTGAATTTCTTTTTCTACAGAAAGATCGGAGGCGAATGAAGCAAGGTTGATTGTTACGCTTTCAGGTGCTTCCGATTCTTCATCCCAGGAGGGAATAATTTCCGTCAAAAAGTCCTCTCCATGGGTAAGTGAGGCTCCCAAATGCCCAGCGATTCCGATTCCCAATCCAGAAGCAAAAAGAAGCATCCGGTAAATCCTTCGTGTGGAAGGCAGAGATTGGCTGCTTGTCTTCCTTAAAAAATACAGGAGAACCACAGCCAATCCTGAAGTGATGAATCCGATTAGTTGGTGTAGATCGAAGGTTTCTCCGCTTATGCCTTCACTGCTGGCGTGGAGCCAACCAAAAAGAGCAGAGATTAATGTGCTTATCGATCCAACCAGGACGAGCAGTTGGATGGCAGGACGGAACTTGGAATAGAAATCTTTAAGTGTAAACAGCTCGAGAAAGCCAGCAAATATCAGCAGTGAAATCGGGAAATGAACTACCATGGGATGCAAACGGCCAAAAAATTGCCACAGCCAGAAATCTGTAGCGGTATTTGGTTCTATTGTCTCTGCTAAAGCCGAAATGACAGGCACCATTACTCCTAGAGTGGCCATTGTCCACTTCAAGAGGTAGAATAGGTTGTTTGAAGAACTGACCTTAGAATTCATCTAGTTAAAATCTAAGTTAAGATACAAAATATCGTATTTCTAGCTAATTCTAGTGGTATAAAAATTCGGTTAACTAGTAGAGGGACAAGAGTCTGCGGGTTGCAGGCCTCTTTCTTAATCTTCAACCCTTATTTTCTTTTGATTCTACTACCACAACTGTGACTGAGACTTTGCAAAATCAATAGTAATCAGTTAGTTTAGTTCAAATGGGTTTGTACTGAATTTTACAATCCACAAACAGGTAGCTACATCAAATAATGGGTAAGATTCTCCTTTCACTTCTTTTTTTTAACCTGACGTTTTCAGCTTTTTCGCAGGATGAAAAACCGAATATCATCTTTATACTTACGGACGATCACCGTTGGGATGCGCTGGGTTTTGCAGGAAACACCATGATTCGAACTCCAGAGATGGACCGAATGGCGAAAGAGGGGATTTACTATGAAAATGCATTCGTGACGACACCGATCTGTGCCGCAAGTAGAGCGAGTATTCTCACTGGATTGTATGAGCGAACCCATGGCTATACTTTTGGGCAAGGGGATATTCAAGAGGCCTACGTAGCCCAATCCTACCCAGTAATGCTCAGGGATGCAGGATATACGACGGGGTTTTTCGGAAAGTTTGGCATCAATTACCCTGAATTTGCGAATCTATTTGATGTAGGAGAGGAGTATGATCGTAACAATTTGTTTACGGATCGGAGGGGGTATTTTTTCAAAAAAATAAAAGAGGACACGGTACACCTCAGCCGATATACCAGTCAACAAGCGATCGATTTTATAGCGAATACGCCTGCTGAGAAGCCCTTTATGTTATCCTTAAGTTTCTCAGCTCCACATGCGCATGATGGTGCGGAATTGCAGTATTTCTGGTCTTCAGCATACGACACCCTGTACCAAAATCTGGTTGTTCCTGATCCATTGCTTTCCGAGGATAAGTATTTTCAAACGCTACCGGAATACATTCGAACTGGTGAAAATCGGACCCGATGGTACTGGCGCTTTGATACGCCAGAAAAGTACCAGCGTAGCGTAAAAGGGTATTTTAGAATGATTTCTGAAGTAGATGCTGAAATCGGGAAGATCCGAAAAGCCTTGGAAGCAAAAGGAATTGCTGAAAATACGGTCATCATTTTGATGGGAGACAATGGGTATTTTCTTGGAGAAAGGCAGCTTGCGGGGAAGTGGCTGATGTATGATAACTCCTTAAGAGTGCCACTTATCCTGTATGATCCGCGGCAAATTGGAGGAGAGAGAAATACTGATTTTGCGCTGAATATAGACATCCCATCCACTATTCTTGATCTTGCTGGTGTAGCCGCTCCTGAATCCTGGCAGGGAACTAGCCTTCGATCCAAGGAATTGGCCGAGCGAAAAGATTTTCTATCCGAACACCTGTGGCAAGTGGATATTATTGCTCCAAGTGAAGCGATTCGAACGGAGAGATGGAAGTATTTGCGCTACATCAATGATCCACAGCAGGAAGAATTGTATGACTTGGCGCTAGACCCCTTGGAAAGCAACAATCTTGCTGCTGATCTTTTGCATCAAGAGATTCTCAAGGAACTTCGTGCAAAAATGGAGCAAAAAATTGCTGCTTACCAAAAGGCTAAAATCCAATGAGTTAGGACCGGAGGTATCCTTTGTTTAAATGATCTGGTGAATGATTCATCGCCAATCCTTAATTTAATCCTCCTATCCTTTTGATTTACGAACTGGGAACAATTCTACATATCTTTTTGGGAGGCCTACCTATACTTGAAGAAAATAGCACCCAATCTTCTTTTACGCTGTCCTCAATCCAGCTTCTCAAATGACTGCAATAAATCTTAATTGTATTGCAGCAAGTAACTGAAATAACATTTTAATCAATTTAAATAAACCATATCGAAGA
>CANHCD010000309.1 GCA_947458795.1 Cyclobacteriaceae bacterium
AGACAGAAACCTGGTCCACCTTGGAAACCGAGCTGCCCACACTGCGTGCTGGAAACTCCAATTTGGGAATTGGTCCCTATTTGGTGGTCATGAATGGAGAAAGTTCTGCTCAAGGAACTGCTCATGCAGAGGTAGAAGTTCTCGATACCCGAAGCAATACCTGGAGCAAGCTACCCAATCTACTGCAGGGCCGACACGGCACAGGTACCGCCTATTTAAATGGAAAAATATGGGTTCATGCAGGTTCCGCCAATCGAGGTGGAGGACCTGAACTCAGCAGTATGGAAGTGCTGGACTGGAAGAAATAAGTGCTTCAAAAACTCGTCTTGATCTTACCAGCTCCATTATTCTTTAATTTCCAAGCGTAAAAACCGGTTTAAGTGACCCAATCCCCTCCTGCTACATCTGGCACTGAAGAAAAGCTCCCTCGAAATCTTGGGCTTTGGGGCATTTGGATGCTGGTGGTCAATGGATTGATTGGCGCAGGAATTTTTGGCTTACCCAGTGGAGCGGCAGCCCTGGCTGGAGAGTACAGCGTTCTGGTCTATGCGTTTTGTGCGCTCCTGATCCTGCCCATTATTTTATGCTTCGCCGAACTGGGAAGCTATTTCCGAGGCACGGGGGGTCCGATCCGATATGGCACCCTAGCATTTGGCCCATTTGTAGGTTTCCAAGGGGGCTGGTTGTACTATTTGGCAAGGCTGATTTCCTTCTCTGCCAACACGGTGCTGCTTACTGATTCCATTGCTTATTTTATTGCCGGGGCGGGTACAGGAACAGGAAGGATTATTTCTTTGGCGGTGATTTGTGTGGGATTGAGTGTGATCAATGTGCTCGGGTCGATCGAATCGATACGCTCCATGACCCTGTTTACGGTTATCAAGTTTGCAGTGCTTATACTCCTTCCCCTCGGCGGATTTATCCTTTTGGGCTCGGAAGTGATTCCTAGTTTTGAGAGTCCAATCCCAGCCTCTGATAATTTGGGAGCTGCTGCCCTACTTTTAATCTATGCCTTTGTTGGATTTGAAGGAGCGGTAGTTCCTGCTGGTGAGGCCAAGCGTCCCGAGCGCGACATGCCCTTGGGGTTGTTGCTCGGATTGGCCGTAGTGGCTGTCTTGTACATGGTGATCCAACTCGTATCGCAGGCTGCGGTGCCCGATCTTGCAAACTCTAAAACTCCCTTGCTGGATGTGTCAGCAACACTTTTTGGGCCTGTCGGCGCTATCGTGTTGATGGTAGGTGTTGCCGCTTCGGTCCTTGCCAACTTGGTCAGTTCTATGTTTTCCGCTACCCGAGTGACCTATGCCCTATCATTGGAAAAGTCGCTACCACGCTGGTTTGGAGAGGTTCATAGCAAGTATTTAACCCCCGCTAATTCGGTCGTGTTTTTTGGAGTTGCTGCCTTTTTATTGGCTGCCTTTGGTTCGTTTAAAGTGTTGGCCGCGATGACCGTGCTTTCTCGACTCTTTTTATACGGCATGAGCTGTGCGGCTATACCCAAACTCAGACCTCAGTTTCGTGGGGAAGGAAGATTTATCTTGAAAGGGGGCTATCTAATCCCTGTTTTAGGGATTGTGGCGTGCCTTTGGCTCATGCTGCAAGTAAGTAGCCAATCGATTTGGATGACGGCTATTTTTGTAGGCATCGGCTCTTTGCTGTATTGGGTAGGAAAGAGGCAGAGCTAGTTTCTTTTTTGATTCATGCTTAGGGGTTCTACCCACCTCCACTCCTCTTTTTATCTAAGTCAAAAGCATTTTTAAACGCTTTTAATTACTTATTTCGCAGCTTTTGAATTTTTTCTTTTCGAGTTTAGCATACTAATTTTTCAAGCTAATCCGCTAAAGGATTGGTCATATTTCACCTTAATTTTTTACTACATGAATGCATTAAAAAACAAAGTTCAGTTGATCGGGCACTTGGGTGCCAAAGTAGATCTAAAGCAGCTCGAGTCAGGAAAATTCCTAGGCCATGTATCGCTTGCCACCAATGAAAACTACAAAACTCAAAAGGGAGAGAAGGTAGAAGAAACCATTTGGCACAACCTGGTGATTTGGGATAAGCCTGCGGAAAACCTAGCCAAATTCACTGATAAAGGCTCAGAAATTGCGGTGGAAGGCAAGTTGACCAACAGGAGTTACACGGATAAAAATGGAGATAAAAAACTCATTACTGAGGTGGTCGTCCATGAGTTTCTCCTACTTGACAAGAAACCAAAAGAGCTGTAGGATGGGAATCCAATGGACCTTGACTTGAAGGAAAGACATCTCCTTCAAGTCAAGGCTTTTTGTGGATTCTAGAAAATACCTCCCTCAATAAATGTGCTTTTAGGATCAGGAAAGGAGAACCTGGTAGACAAACTAGTTTCCGCTCGGTTTTCCTAAGATCATATCCAGCTCTGGGGCAGCCTTGGAGTCGGGATATTCCAGTCCCAATAATCGGAATATCGTGCGTGGCACCATTGCAGAATACCATTGCCCCTCCTGCTTAATTTCCCCTAGTGCTGGGGTATCGGGTCCGATGGCGAGTAACCAAACTTGTCCTGCTTCTGGAACATCTGCTCCATGGCTTTTCCAACTTTCTTTGGTAATGCCACGGCCATGGTCTACAGTGATCAGCATAGTTGTCTTGTTTCTGTAGAAGGGATCTGCCTGCAAGGTTTCCCAAATCTCCTGGATATACTTATCAGTTTGCTTTGCTGACCAAAGGTATTGATCGTATTCCCCATCATGTGCCCAATCGTCTGTTTCGCCATAGGCAATGTATACAACTCTAGGCTTCTTGGTTTTGAGTGCCTCCAATGCAAAGTGGTGAGTAAATGGATCCAGGCGAACGGATCCCCATGGTCCGCGAATTTCCTCTTGCAAGCGGTTGAGGAGTTTTTCAGATTCAGAAAGCGTAGTTCCCTTTGCAGGTACAAAGCCTGCATTCACTGGGATACCACTTCTTGTTTCGTTAATAATAAAAGGAAACACATCCCATCCCCCAAAAGCCATGACCTTGTTTCGGTAGGCAGGCAGCTCGTTCAAGTGCTCTAGAAAGGTAATGTTGGGATTATTAAACTTGTCATTGGATCTGATTTGGGCATCGTCAGCACTTCCGGTGAGTA
>CANHCD010000310.1 GCA_947458795.1 Cyclobacteriaceae bacterium
AACCAAGCCTTTATCGACTGGAACTATGCCCTCAGACAAGCCGAATTACTTTGAGCTCGTTTACCAAGTGGTAGGGGAAATTCCTAAGGGCCGCGTCACGAGTTATGGAGCGATTGCCCATTACCTGGGGCTAAAATCGGGAGCCCGGATGGTGGGCTACGCGATGAATGCTGCCCATTCCCTCCCAGAGGTTCCCGCCCACCGTGTGGTAAATAGGCAGGGCTTACTGACTGGAAAGCACCACTTTGCTACCCCTACTCTTATGGAGGAACTGCTTCTTGCGGATGGAGTCAAGGTAGTAAACGACCAAGTGCAGGACTTCCCTACTCGCTTTTGGGATCCAGAACTAGAGCTCGGAGTCTAGGATTTTTTGCGCAGCAGGTATAGGCCCAGAAACATCAGTGCCCCATTGAGGATGAGCGCCTCAAAGCCAAAGGTATAACCCCAAAGCCATTCTTGTGAATTGGAAGTGATCAGGAAGGTGAGCGCAGGTGCAAGAACAGCAATCGCTGGCACCCATGCATCTTTGACTTGATAGCGGGTGAATAAACCAAAAGAATAGAGCCCAAGCAGCGGCCCATAGGTATAGCCGGCTAGGATAAATACTGAATTGATGACGCTCTGGTCGTTGAGCCAATAAAAGGCTAGAATCAGTAAAAACATCAGAAAGGTAAAGCCAACGTGCACGAGCTTGCGGATGAATACTCGTCGTTCTGGGGCATAATTCCGTTCGATTTGAAGGAAATCGTAACAAAAAGAGGTGGTGAGTGCCGTAAGCGTCGAATCTACACTGGAATAGGCTGCCGCCACAATCCCAAGTACAAAGACAATTCCTGCAAAAGGGGTAAAATAATCAGTTGCCAATAGCGGAAATAAACCATCTGACTTTGCAGGAATGGCAATTCCCTTGGTTTCGGCATACAAGTACAGCATCACTCCTAGGGATAGAAACAGCAGGTTGACCACCACTAGAATCACGGTAAACCAAAACATGTTTTTTTGTGCATCGCCAAGCGTCCGGCAGGTCAGGTTTTTCTGCATCATGTCCTGATCCAGCCCTGTCATCACGATGGTAATAAATGCACCTGAAATAAATTGCTTGAAGAAGTTCGTGCCTGCCTTCCAGTCCCAGTTGAAGATCGTCGAGCGCTCATCCTCACTTATCCTGCTGATGTAGTCGCCCAAACTTTTCAGTTCCAATTCAGACCCAATCAACACCATCGTAATCAGGACCGAAGCGAGCATAAATGTAGTCTGAAAGGTGTCCGTCCAGACTACCGTCTTGATTCCTCCTCGATAGGTATAGAGCCAAATCAGGCCCACTGTAATCAACACCGACACCCAAAAAGGAATGCCCAATGCATCAAATAAAATGAGCTGAAGGACACTGGCCACCAAATACAGGCGAAGCGAGGATCCCAATGATCTAGAAAGAATAAAGAAAAAAGCTCCAGTTTTGTAGGACCAAAAACCAAATCGATCTTCCAAATAGCTGTAGATGGACACCAAATTCAACCGGTAGTAGAGCGGCAATAAGACCTTGGCAATGGTAAAGTATCCGAGGGTGTAGCCCAAAACAACTTGGAAGTAATAGAAGTTAGAGTTACCAACCTCCCCAGGAACAGAGATAAAGGTGACGCCAGAAAGGGAAGCTCCAATCATTCCAAAGGAAACTAAAAACCAGTGCGAGTTACGATCACCTGTAAAGAAGGTGTCTCCAGTCACCTTTCGGGTGGTCCACCAAGAAATTAAAAAAAGGAAAATAAAATAAATTGAAATTACTAGTAAAACGAGTTGCGGATTCATATTGTAAGCGTCAGTCGCTCGCTAAGTTGCCCATTATTCTTAATTTTGCAAAATGAACCACTTCAGCATACCCCTTCCCCATCTAGAAGAAGTTGAGGTCCTCCTCGAGGATCTTGTCGACCAGGAAGCGTTAGACCTGGTTGTATTCAATGACGATGTAAATACCTTTGAGCATGTTACTGCGGTACTTATGAAAGTATGTAAGCATAGCCATGAGCAAGCGGAGCAGTGTACGTTGATCATCCATTACAAGGGGAAGTGTGCGGTAAAGAAAGGAACGAGGCCAGAACTCAAACCACTTTGTGAGGCCATTTTGGATGAAGGCATTCAGGCTGCAATTCTATAAAAATAAATCAAGTGAACTTCCCCTCTAAATTAATCGAAGACGCAGTCACGGAAATCTCCAGGCTTCCAGGCATTGGCAAAAAAACTGCACTTCGGTTGGCTTTGCATTTGCTCAAGCAGCATGAAGCGCATACGGAGGCCTTATCCCTAGCTTTGACGCGCATGCGTGCAGAGGTGTCCTATTGCAAAACCTGTCATGCGCTGGCAGATGAGGAGCTTTGCGCTACCTGTCAAAGTCACAAAAGAGATCGTTCCATAGTCTGTGTGGTAGAGGATATTGGGGATGTACTCGCTATCGAAAATACGAATCAGTACCAGGGAGTCTACCATGTCCTCGGCGGAGTCATCTCCCCCATGCAGGGCATTGGGCCAGAGGAATTGACCTGTGAAAGTTTGGCTACTCGAGTCAAGCAAGGAGAAATTAAGGAAATCATTTTGGCGCTATCTGCGACGATGGAGGGGGATACCACCTCTTTTTATCTGGGAAAAATATTGACTCCCCTCGGCGTAAAAATCACCAGCATTGCCCGCGGTATTCCTGTGGGTGGGGAACTTGAGTTTACGGATGAAGTCACGCTCGGCCGCAGTATCCTTACCCGAATAAATTATTCGTAGGAGTAAAGAAATCCTTTGGAAGGAAACTTGGAGAATCTATATTTGCAAACTCTTTAGGTGGATTAGCTCAGCTGGCTTACGCATCCCGCAGCAATGCGGGAGGGTCATCGGTTCGAATCTTGGAAGTATTTAATGGGGGATTAGCTCAGCTGGATAGCTTGCCCCGTAGAATTACGGGGAGCACCATCGGGTTGAATCACAGAATAAATGGGGGATTAGCTCAGCTGGCTAGAGCACTACGCTGGCAGTGTAGGGGTCATCGGTTCGAATCCGTTATCCTCCACAGGGTTGTCTTAATCAGACAGCCCTTTTTTTTGTCTTGTAAAGTT
>CANHCD010000311.1 GCA_947458795.1 Cyclobacteriaceae bacterium
ATGAAATTGGTATTATTCAGTTTATGCATTCTCTCCCTTACTTTTTTTGGGGTTTCCTGTGATTCCAGAACGGAGGTAGAACAAATCGTGGATGCGGCCATCGCTGCTCATGGAGGTGACCGCTATGCCGAAACCGCCATCGATTTTGATTTCAGAGGAACGCATTATTCCATTTTCAAATCTCCCACTGCCTTTGAGTACAGCAGGGAATTTACCGACTCTACGGGTCAGGTAGTGGATGTATTGAATAATGCGGGATTTACGCGAAGTGTCAATGGAGTGCGGATCGATACCTTGACTGAGGAGCGGATAGGGGCATTTTCTCGATCGGTCAATTCGGTGGCCTACTTTGCCTTTTTGCCCTACGGGCTAAATGATGCAGCAGCTATCAAAACCTACCTCGGTCAAACGAAGATCAAGGGAAAGGATTACCATCAAGTCAAGGTGACTTTTCAAGCAGAAGGTGGTGGAGATCATTTCGAGGATGAGTTTTTGTACTGGTTTGGGGTGGTAGATTCCCGAATGGATTACATGGCTTACAGCTACCATACTGATGGTGGCGGAGTTCGGATGCGGGAAGTTCGTGAGGTACGCGAAGTAGGTGGGATTCGCTTCCAGGATTACATCAACTTGAAGGCTGCCAACAAAGAAACCCCTTTAGATTCCATGCAGTACTTGTTTGAAAAAGGGGCATTGGAGAAGCTTTCTGAAATCAATTTGGAGAACATCCGCACCTCTGCAATTCCGGAAAACTAAGGGATTGTTTCTTTTTTGGATTGGCGGTAAGGACTTTTTTTGATTTTTTAGTAACTAGGGGATGCAAACCCAAAAAAGCATATCCCTATGAATCGTAGAAGAGAATTTTTAAAGACCACTGGACTAGCAGGTCTAGGATTATTTGGTGCAGGAAGCGCCTTGGCTGACTCCATGAAGGTGTTGCCTTTGGAGGCATCCTATGGAGCTTCTCGAGTGCAGTCGTTCAATATGTCTGGCTTTGCTGCTCCAAAATTGGCTACCGTTCGGGTCGGGATAGTGGGCTTGGGAATGCGTGGACCTGGAGCGGTAGATCGCCTGAGCAAAATCGAAGGCGTAGAGATCAAAGCCTTGTGTGACCTACTTCCTGAGCGTGCGGAAAAGGCAAAAAAGTCTTTGGAAGGAAGCATTCATAAACCAGAATTGTATTCGGGTTCGCCTTTTGCATGGAAGAAAATGTGTGAGCGACCTGATCTAGATTTGATTTACATCACTACTCCTTGGGAGTGGCATACGCCAATGGCGGTGTATGCGATGGAGTCAGGCAAGCATGCTGCCGTAGAGGTGCCTGCGGCTAGAACCTTAGAAGATTGCTGGCAGTTGGTAGAAACTTCTGAGCGTACCAAAAAGCATTGCATGCAGTTGGAGAATTGCTGCTACGATTTCTTTGAGTTGATGACTTTGAAAATGGCTCGAGAGGGATTTTTTGGAGATGTAGTGCACGTAGAAGGTGCTTATATTCACGATTTGGTGTGGCTCAACTTTGACAAGGATAAGGGATATCAGGGAATGTGGCGACTGGAGGAAAATTTCCGAAATGGCAATCTTTACCCGACTCATGGACTTGGGCCTATCTGTCAGATTTTGAACATCAACCGTGGGGATCAGATGGATTACCTGACCTCTTTGTCTTCAAATGATTTTCAAATGCAGAAAAAAGCCCAGGAGCTTGCCCAGCAAGATTCCTTCTGGAATGGCTATGCAACGAAGAACTATCGGGGTAACATGAATACCACGGTGGTGAAAACCAAGCTAGGAAAAAGTATTGTAATTCAGCATGATGTGACTTCTCCTCGCCCTTATTCTCGATTGCATGTGGTGAGTGGCACCGAAGGCTATGCTCAGAAGTATCCCGAGCAAAAAGTGGCCAAAGGACACAGCTGGATGAAGGAGGACGAAATGATGGCACTCAAAGAGAAATATACTCCAGAGATCGTCCAAAAGGTAGGCGAACTAGCCAAGCAAATTGGGGGTCATGGAGGCATGGATTTTATGATGGATTGGAGATTGATCGATTGCTTGCGCAATGGCCTTCCACTAGATCAAGATGTGTACGATGCTGCACTGTGGAGCTGCATCACTCCGATGAGTGAGTGGTCTGTAGCCAACCGATCCAATTCCATCGATATCCCTGATTTTACCGGAGGTCACTGGAAGACCAATGCGCCTGTGGAGATTACTTTGAAGGGTGGAGGAACGACGAAGGTACGGGTTTAATAAAGTAGCAAGTAGCTGGTAGCAAGTATCAAGTAGAGATTATTTTTAGAAGCAAGATACAAGAAACAAGAGATTAGACTTATTCCTGCCAAAACGAAAATCCTGCCTATTGAGCAGGATTTTTTTTTGGCTCTTGCTTCTAATCTCTTGCTTCTGAAACTACTTGGTACCTTTTACCTAGACTGTCTTCGTTTTCGCATTTCTTCAGCTACTTCTAAGTCGCCAGGTGTTGTACTTTGTTCCAGCTGCTGAAGGATCTGTTCGTAGTTTTCATCGTCACGGTTTTGGGAAAGTTTGGCAGAGGCATGAACTTCAGTGATTTCCAATTCAAAGCCCACCAAGGCCCGAATTTGTCCATCTAAATAGCCTGGGGTCATGGTTTCCACTTGCACGCGATTCGGCCTCCCTGTTTCGTACTGATCTACCAAGGTTTTGAGGTGGTGCATGAGTTCTTCCCCTTCGATCAGCCTCACTTTTCCATAGACATGTACGGCTAGGTAGTTCCAGGTAGGCACATTCTCGTGGGTATACCAAGAAGAAGAAATGTAGGCATGGGGGCCTTGGAAAACTACCAAAACTTCTTCAGCCTGAGCCAGATACTTCCACTGGGAGTTCGCCTTGGCAAGGTGTCCATGAAGTACAAATTTCCCCTCAGGTTTCCCTTCTAAAAATATCGGTAGGTGAGTGGCCCAAGGTCTGCCTTCCACTTGAGTATAAAGGGTAGCAAAACCATTTTTTCGGATAAAATCCAAAACTTCAGATTGGCTTTCCCAAGCATTGAGTGGATGGATATACATGTGATTAAGGTTCTAATGGGAAGTTATTCGTTCAAACTACGG
>CANHCD010000312.1 GCA_947458795.1 Cyclobacteriaceae bacterium
CTCTCCTTGTGTAGGTATGGGAAGCTGAGTTCTACAGCAGGGCTGAAGTAGGGAGAGTGTGTTTTGAATACAGTTTGATGAGCCTTTGCATCCGATTCTTTCGGGAACAGCACCTGGTTGGCTGCAATTTTGGTTAGTAGGGTACGTTTCCCTGAGGGCCAATCGATGTGTATCGAATCAATCTGTGTGTGCTTCCCTACACCAAAATTCAATCTTGGATCTACCGAGGACATGTACCCTTTGACAGGCTGAAATTCCTGAACCTGGCTTTCCCCACCGGTGTAGAGGGTAACTTTCGCACCAAAGGCATTGCCTAGATCGAGGCTAAGGTAGTTCGTGGTGGTGCCTGGATTGCTATTGTTCTGGTAGACAAAGGCACGCTCATTGAGGTTGTTGACCACCAAATCAAGGTCCCCGTCGTTGTCCAAGTCGGAATAGGCGGATCCGGTGCTGAATGTCAGTTGATCCAATCCTTGGGAAGGAGCTAGGTTTTCAAATTGAAGGTTTCCTTTGTTTTTGAAGAGGTAATTTTGCTGGGGAACAGAAGGAAATTTATCAATCATTTTCGTGATCAATATCGAGTCTTGTCGGTATTGATCTATTTTTCCTTGATTGTTGGCATAGAAATCCACAAAGTCAAAGTCGGTGAGGTCTTTGACGATGCCATTGGCAATAAAGATGTCTTTTTTGCCATCCAAGTCAGCATCGAAAATCAAGGCGCCCCAGCTCCAGTCGGTAGCTTCCACGCCAGCCCACCTGCCGACTTCAGCAAAAATAGGGGTGCTGTCTTGAGGGTGTATTCCCAGATGCCGTTGTAGGGTATTGCGTGTAAACTGCCGGTGATATCCAGCTTTTTGATTGGCTTGAAACTTATCCCATTCTTCAAAGGGGGTTTTGGATTTGACCCGCGCCAGGTCACTTGGGAGCATTTCGGTGACGATCACATCGGGCCACAAGTCATTGTCTAGGTCTGCAATATCTGCACCCATGGAACCCATGCTGATTTCAGGCATGGCTTGCGGTAAAATCTCTCGGAAAGTCCCATTTTTTTGATTTAGGTAGAGGTAATCCCGCTCAAAAAAGTCGTTGGACACGTAGAGATCGGGCCAGCCATCTTGGTTGAGGTCTGCCACAGTCACTCCAAGGCCGTAGCCGATTGCACTCCCATAAATGCCTGCTTCTTGGGATACATTGGAGAATCGATTGCCTTCGTTGCGAAAAAGTTTATTTCCTCCTTCAGGATCTCGAATTTCCCGCTGCCCGAGGCGCAGGTCGTTTAGACCCACTGAGCGTCCGGAGTTGCTGAGCAAGTACATGTCCAGGTCTCCATCCTTGTCGTAGTCAAAAAACACAGCATGCTGGCTTAGACCTACCTCATCTAGTCCATATTCCTTGGCCTTTTCGGTGAAAGTCAGATCACCATTATTAATAAAGAGTTCGTTGTGCCTTTGCGCACCCTGCATGGGTCCCGATTTGCAGACGTAAATATCCAGCAGTCCATCACCGTTCACATCAGCCATGCTGACGCCAGTAGTCCAAGATCCTTCAGAATTTAGACCTGCTTTATCGGTGATGTCTTCGAAGCTGAGTTCCCCAGCATTGAGGTAGAGGCGGTTGCTTTGCTGATTTCCAGCAAAAAATATATCGGGTAAGCTATCCTGGTTGATGTCACCAATCGCAACCCCCGCGCCGTTGTAAAAATTACGGAAGGTGTAGGGATTTATTTTTTCGGTGTAAACCAGGTCATTGCGAAAGGAAATGCCGGTTTGGCTTTCTGAAAGCAGGGAGAATAAAGGTTCGGAGCCCTCCTGCTTGCAGGAGAAAAGGAGGTAAAAAAGAAAAATAAAGAGGTGCTGCTTTTTCACAAGGCAAGTGTAAATAAAAAGAATTGTATTTACTTAAGAATGATTGTCCTCAATCCTTAAGAGTGGCTTAAGATTTCTTTGAATTCCTGCGGATAATCGTCAACAGCCAATAAACCACGGTTCACTTACATGAACTTCAAAACTTACTTTCTTTCGGTACTGGTGCTATTGCGGATAATCAGATTGCTTAAAATTTCTCCAAAATAGAATTTTTCGAGGCCATTACCTAAATTCTGATTTAAGGAGGGGTTGGGGTAGTATCCGGTCGATGTGCAAATGCCAGTGATGTCTCCCTTGGCAAAAAGAGGATTGCAACGAATAAAATTTTTTATTTCATATAAAAGGATCCATTTAGTACCGCGGCGCACTCAACTTTCTGAAAAAAAAATGTTTAAAAATTGTTAAATTTTAAATATTTGTTAAATTTCGCAGTCAAGTTTAAAACTCAAACCCAATACAAATGAAAAAACAAGGACTACTAATTTTGTGTTTTTTCTCTCTGTTAGCCTTTAGCATAGGTTTTTCTGCTAACGCTCAGCAAGCGAGAATAACAGGTAAGGTTACTGATGCTAGTACAGGTGAAGGAATTCCTGGTGCGAGTGTATTAGTAAAAGGTACCACCCGTGGAATGGTAACGGACTTAGATGGAAATTTTTCCATTGAAGCCAGTTCCACTGATGTTTTGGTGTTTTCCTTCATTGGATACAACACCGTTGAAGAAACTGTAGGCACTCGGACTTCAATTAACTTAACTCTTTCTGAGTCAGTTCAAGGACTCAATGAAGTAATCGTAGTCGGCTACGGTACTCAAGAGAAAAAAGAAATCACAAGTGCTGTTGCAAGTATCAAGTCGGAAGATTTTAACAGAGGAACCGTTAATGATCCTAGCCAATTGCTTCAAGGAAAAGTTGCTGGTCTTAACATTTCAAGACCAGGAGGTAACCCAAATGGTGGCTTTAACATTAGACTAAGAGGTATTTCTTCTTTTGGTGCGAATGCTGAGCCACTTATCGTAATTGATGGTGTTATTGGTGCTTCTCTAAGTACAGTAGATCCAAACGATATCGAATCAATGGATGTATTGAAAGACGGATCTGCAGCTGCGATTTACGGAACTAGAGGTTCTGCAGGTGTTATCTTGGTTACCACAAAGTCAGGTAAAAAAGGAAAAGCAGTAGTTGAGTATAGCGGAACTGCTGCAACAGAAAATGTTGCGCGTAC
>CANHCD010000313.1 GCA_947458795.1 Cyclobacteriaceae bacterium
CACCTAGAGAAGGCCGACTTTCGAGATGCCCTCCACTACCGCATCGTTCCAGAGAATAATTTCCTGAAGGGCGCACGGTTTGACTTGTCCGGTTTGCCCGGACTACTCACCTCTTACGGAATTCGAGTCGATTGACCTCGTACTCTTCCTATTTCTTGAAGTAGCTGTCTCGGATGGCCTTGAATTCAGAACCTTCCTTCCATCCAGGCCATTTAGTTGAGTTGGCTAGATTCCGACCTACTTCATACAACAACTGCACATCGTCCACTGCACCATCCAGGTTCCATCGCTTTGGATCGTAGGCATCTGCTGGCTTGTGGTAGTACTGGGCCACATATTCCTCCTGAAGCTGCTTTCCATACTCCTTCCCTTTCTCCACATGGTCGATTCCTGTTCCAATATACAAGGCTGGAATTCCTATTTTGGCAAAATTGAAATGGTCAGATCGAAAATAGTAGCCCACCACAGGATTGGGTTCAGGGGCAGCATACCGTCCCAATTTTTTGAGTTCCTCGTCCAATAAATCCTCCATTTCGGATTGCCCTACTCCAATGACTGAGACATCTTTCATTTTTCCGTAAGGATTGACACCATCCATGTTGATGTTCGCTACGGTCTTTTCTTTGGGATAGATGGGGTTCTTCGCATAATACGCCGAGCCCCACAAACCTTGTTCCTCTGCTGTAACCGACAAAAACACCACTGTTCGATCGGGCTGCTCGTCTGTCTTGAACGCTTTCGCTAAAGCCAACAGGGCCGATGTCCCAGAGGCATTATCCAATGCTCCATTGTAGATGCTATCACCCGTTTCATCAGGCTTGCCTATGCCAATGTGATCCCAGTGAGCCGTGTAAATAATCACTTCTTCAGGAGCTGTTTTTCCAGTGACTTTGGCAATTACGTTTTTGGTCACATTGTAGGTAGGCTTCACAGCAAGACTGGTGCTGAGCGTCATGCCAGTTGAGACTCCTTGAAAATCGGCTTTTCTTGCGCTTTGCAAGAGCTCAGACTCATTCTTTCCCATTTTTTCAAACAGCTGCTTCGCAAAAGGCAGGGTAATCCATCCTTCAAATCCCAATTTATACTTCTCTTGACCTCGGTCATCGAGGTAGAGTTTGGACGCTTTCCAACTGTTCTGTATGTTATTAAATCCATAGCCAGCAGGAATGGTATTGTGCACGATCAAGCAACCCAAGGCTCCTTGACGTGCCGCCTCTTCGTATTTGTAGGTCCAGCGACCGTAATAAGTCATTGTATTCCCTTTAAAAAAGGTTGGATCCTCACTTCCAAAGCCAGGGTCGTTGATCATCACCACCACAATTTTACCCTTCACATCCAAATTTTTGTAGTCATCCCATCCATATTCTGGAGCCACAATTCCAAAGCCCGCAAAGACCACTTCTGCATCTTGAATGCGGACAACGGAATCCGTACGCTGCGTCCAGATCACAAAATCTTTCAAGCCTTCTCCCACGACAGATCCTTGCGCACCTTTAAACTCCATGGATTGTTCGGGGTACGTGATAATGGAAACCATGGGTACCTCTTGAAAATAAGAATCCCCATTGCCCGGCTCAAGCCCCATTTCCTTGAATTTACTTTCCAAAAAGGAAGTCGTGAGCTGCTCTCCTTCGGTAAAAGGCATGCGACCCATAAATTCATCGGAGGAAAGGGCAATCAAATTGGGCTCTAGATCGGCCACTTGAAATTGATAGGATTCAGACTTGGAGGAGCAAGAAGCTAAGCATCCTGTGAGCACGAATAAGGCAAGGAAATTTTTCATAGACGGTAGGGAAATTGATCAAACGAATGCACCAAGTTAAAACATTTAGTGGGTGATTTTCTGATCTATACCCCCAATTTATAGGTCGCCACTTGCAATGCCTGAATTTTGCCTTACCTTTGTGTCCGGCGGCACGACCAGCTCCTGCTGAATCCCCCAGGTCCGGAAGGAAGCAAGGGTAGGCGGTCGTAGCGGTGCGATGCCGCCTCTTTTTTTTTCTGGTAGCCCAAATTCAAGCCCTCCTTTCGCTACCTTATCCTAATTAATCTTCTAACTTTGTCTATTGACCTTTGCTAGTTTTACTGGCAAGGCAAACTGCTTTTACAACCAAACCCTATATCCATGAAATTCTTTATCGATACCGCCAATCTCGACGAAATCCGCGAAGCACATGACCTCGGCGTATTGGATGGCGTGACCACCAATCCTTCCTTAATGGCCAAAGAAGGAATTACTGGAGATGCCAATATCAAGGCGCATTACAAAGCAATCTGCAAAATCGTGGAAGATAAAGTAAGTGCTGAGGTTATTGCCACCGACTACGAAGGCATGGTGCGCGAAGGAAAAGAGCTCGCCAAGCTAGATGATAAAATCGTTGTTAAAATCCCAATGATCCGTGACGGCGTCAAAGCCATCCGTTACTTCCATAGTGAAGGAATTCGCACCAACTGTACCCTCATATTTTCTTCAGGCCAAGCGCTTCTGGCCGCCAAAGCCGGAGCTTCCTACGTATCTCCCTTTATTGGCCGCCTAGATGATATCGCAATTGATGGATTAGACCTGATTGCGCAGATCGTACACATCTACCAAAACTTTGGCTACGAAACTGAGGTGCTCGCGGCATCTGTTCGCCACACCATGCACCTGATCAAATGTGCTGAACTGGGTGCTGATGTTGTGACCTGTCCGCTCAAAGTGATCACAGGATTGTTGAAGCATCCGTTGACCGACGCAGGATTAGCACAGTTTCTTGCGGACCACGCCAAGGCTGCGAGTAAATAAGCCTCGACCTCCAATTCACTAGGACTACGCTGCCATGTACATCATCAAAGTCAAAGGAAAAGCAAAAATTCCCGATTACATTCAAGTTCGAGATGCGAATTTTGTGCTTGTCGCCTATTTCAGAGCAGATCGCCCCATGAAAAGTGTGGAAAAATTTGGATTGGAGGGCAAGGAAGAACAGCTAGAGGAATTAATCAAATCCCTCCCATTTGGGAAACTTCAAAAACTAGAACTCTAAATCCATGGATTTCAGTACGCTCCCTGTCTTGTCCATG
>CANHCD010000314.1 GCA_947458795.1 Cyclobacteriaceae bacterium
TGGCAGAAATAAAGCAAACTTCCCTACCTGGTGTACTCGAGATTTTTCCACGTGTTTTCCCAGATAGTAGGGGTTATTTTTTTGAATCCTTCCGCCAAGATTGGTTGGACAAAATGGGCGTTCAGGAATCCTGGGTTCAAGACAACCAGTCTTTTTCTCAAAAGGGAACCATGAGAGGCCTCCATTTCCAGCGCGGCGCACATGCTCAGGCCAAGTTGGTGCGGGTCATCGCTGGAAAAGTGCTGGATGTAGCTGTGGATTTGAGAAAGGGATCGCCCACTTTTGGACAGGTGTATTCGACAATTTTGGATACTGAGAAAAACAACCTCCTCTATATTCCTGCAGGTTTTGGGCATGGATTTTCGGTCTTGGAAGACGCTGTATTTGTATACAAGTGCTCCAATTATTACCACAAGGATTCCGAAGGAGGCGTACTTTGGTCTGATCCAGCCCTGGGCATTGACTGGCAGGTGGCCGAACCAATCGTATCCGAAAAAGACCAGATCCTTCCTTCACTGGCGGAGTTCGTAGAAGCCTTTCAAGGAGGATTATAAATTCGTAAGACTTAATTAGGTCTAGAGAAACTGACAATGAACATTCTGATCACGGGAGTAACTGGACTATTTGGGAGTGAGTTGGCACGAGAATTCAGCGCGCTGGGAAGCATTCATGGCTTGAAGCGTGCGAGCTCTGACCTCGGAGCGGTGGATCTGGAAGGACTGGATATCCACTGGCATGAAGGGGACGTATTGGATTTTAATTCGGTATTGGAAGCCGTGGAGGGAATGGATCTTGTGATCCATGCGGCAGGAAAAGTTTCCTTTTCACCCAAAGACGAGCGGGCGCTTTTTCAAGTAAATCATCAAGGCACAATCAATGTGGTGAATGCGCTGCTAGCAGCAGGGGTTCCCAAAATGGTATACATCAGTTCCGTCGCTGCCTTAGGTCAGGTTCCTGATCAAGAACACTACGATGAAAAATCTTTATGGGTAGATGTCCCCGGCCATACACCCTACGCCTTGTCTAAATATAGGGCAGAGCTAGAGGTTTGGCGCGGAGAGCAGGAGGGCTTGGAGGTGTTGGTTGTCAACCCGGCTGTGATTTTAGGCAAGGTTGCTTACGAGCGAAGTAGTGGGGGCTTGTATCAGGTGGGATTGAAAGGGGCTGCTTTTTTCCCTGCTGGCAATCTCAATTACATTGATGTACGGGATGCTGCGGAGATTACGCGTGCCTTGGTTGAAAAAAAGGCTTGGGGCGAACGCTTTGTGTTGTCCAAGGAGAGCATGTCCTACGAAAGGTTTTTTCAGCAGGCCGCCCAGATTTTGGGAGGAACTCCACCGAAAAATAGGCTACCCAACTGGATTATTTCTTGGGGTTTCCCAATGCTGAAGGTCATGTCTTGGATCCTTGGCAAGAAGCTGCCTCTGACGGCCCAAGTGGCTAAAAATGCGCAGCGCAAAACCCAGTTCAGCAATCAAAAGGTGCAGCGCTACCTTAACTTTCAGTACCGCGAATTGCAGGATACCTTGGAATGGGCAAAAACAGGCCGATAAAACTTATTTTCTGTCTTCAGCGTTGAGGAGCATAAGGGTTTAAAAAAAATTCATCTACAGATGATTTTAAAATCACGAAAAAATCACATTTGAATTTTCAAAAAACCAAAAATTTGGTATCTTAAATGAATCTTAGCACTACCGAATGACCGGAGATCACGACCACGACTGGGAAGAAGACAAAAAGCTCGTCGAGCGATTTGAAGATTCACTGAAGTCCAACATGGACCTGTATTTCGAAGAAGAGGAATTGGAGGATATCATCCGATTTTACTTTGATCAACAAAAATTCTTAAAGGCACTCCGTGCCTCAGAATATGCGTTGGAGAAATTTCCTTTCTCTGTAGAAATCCGTCTTCAGAAAGCGCAATGCCTTATTTTTAACGATGAACTGGATGAGGGCTTGGAGATTTTGGAGCAGCTCAACAACCTTTCCCCAAACAACGAGGACATCGTTTTGGCCTTGGCCAATGCTCAGATTCTAGCGGGCAACTTTCAGGAAGGCATAGACTTATTGGAAAATTACCTGCCCATGGCAGAGGACAAGGCTGAGGTGTTTTACTCTTTAGGCAATCTTTTTCGAGCCAAAGGAGACAATACCAAGGCAAGTTTTTACTTCAAGGAGGCCGTCAAAAAACGAATCAATCACGAGGATGCCCTTTTTCAGCTAGCCATGATCACAGAAGAGGAGGGATCCTTTGATGAGATTTTGGACTTTTACCAAGAATTTATCGATCAAGATCCATATTCTGCCGGTGCTTGGTACAATCTGGGAGTGGTATACAATCGCTTGGGGAGATTTGAGGATGCAATCAAGGCTTACGAATATGCCTTATTGATTGACGATGCCTTTGCTTCAGCACATTTCAATATGGGGAATTCACTGATGAATACCCTCAATTTTGAAGGAGCCTTGGAAGCGTACCAAAATACCATCAACTGTGAAGGTGCCAATGCCGAGAATTGCTGCTACATGGGCGCCGCGTACGAAAAGCTGGGCAAGATTGATGAGGCATTTACCTACTTTAAAAAGTCGGCCAAGTTGGATGAGGAGTACGACGATGCTTGGTTTGGGCTCGGCATGTGCATGTTGAAGAAAGAAAAGTATTTTGAGGCAATCCACTATTTCAAGAAATCCATCCACCTCAACAAGGACAATGCAAACTATTGGGTAGGATTGGCTGATGCGGAGTTCAACTTGGGCAACATGCAGGCCAGTTCCGACGCCTACGAGGAGGCCATCAATTTGGAGCCTGGAATCATGGAGGCCTATGTCAACTTATCCATAATTTATTTTGAGCAAAATAGATTTGAGGAGTCCATCGACGTGGTCCGTGAAGGAATTGAAGAATTACCCGAGGAAGCCGAGCTCTACTACCGTCTGGTAGTCTACCTCATCAAAACCGGGAAATACAAGGAAGCCTTCACTTATTTAGAAAATGCATTAACTTTGGACTTTGACAGGCATGTATTGCTGTATGAGTTGATGCCAGAATTGATAA
>CANHCD010000315.1 GCA_947458795.1 Cyclobacteriaceae bacterium
AACTGAGTTTCTGGAGAAAAGGGCGTCTTTGCATGGCTTGAAAATACAACATTGACTGCACTTTTCGAAGTCCTCCACCCTTCTGCATAAAATCTTCGTAAATCGGATTTTCCAAAGGAATGGATTGTGGTCGTACCTTTTCCTTGGCAGGATTGCTCAAGCCATCCCTTTTGCTTACTTTTCGAAAAACCATCCTCCCATGCGAAGCTACTTGTTCACTTCCCTATTTCTTTTGATTGGCATCAGCCTTTCTGCACAAACCATCGATCAAGCTCGATTGGAAGCGCTCACTGAAAAACAATGGCAATCCGGACTTATTCTGTTGAACGAACTCGTTTCCATGCCCAATGATGCGGTATATCCCGAGCAAATCGCAGTGAATATCGCCTGGTGTGAGACTGCCTTTTCGAAGCGAAACTGGTCCGTGGAGCGATTGGACACAGGTGGTATCCCCTTGCTACTCGTGGAAAAGAAACAGCCGAATGCTAAAAAAACAGCCCTCTTCTACTTTCACGTAGATGGACAAGCCGTAGATATCAGCAAGTGGGATCAGAAGGATGCCTACCAACCTGTGCTGAAGGCACAAACTGCAGCTGGCACTTGGGAAGCTCTCCCGATGGAAAGGCTACAAACCGAATACAATGCCGATTGGCGGATATTTGGCCGCTCTACCTCTGATGACAAAGGCCCTTTGGCCATGTTGATTACCGCCTGGGATGCGCTTACAGCAGCAGGGATCTCCCCTGATTATTCAGTCAAAATCATCCTTGACTTTGAGGAGGAACAAGGTTCCCCCCGACTTCCAGCAGCCGTACTCACGCATAAGGAAAAGCTAAAAGCGGACCTCATGCTCATCATGGATGGACCTCGTCACACCTCCAACCTGCCTACGCTTAGTTACGGTGCTCGAGGCATCTCCGAACTCTTCCTGACCACCTACGGACCTAAGCTTCCCCAACACAGTGGGCACTATGGCAACTATGCCCCCAATCCTGCCCTGTTGATGTCGCAGCTGCTTTCTTCCATGAAAAATGAAAATGGCCGCGTGGTAATTCCAGGATTTTACGATGGGATTACCTTTACTGAAGCGGAGCGTAAAATCTTCGCTGCAGTACCGGACAACGAGCCTGCAGTTAAAAAACGCCTAGGCCTTGGCCGAACCGATCAGGTGGGTCAGAGCTACCAAGAAAGCATCAACTACCCATCTTTGAATATCAAAGGGCTATCGGCAGGATATACCGGCGCTCAAGCGACTACCATCATCCCAGCCATTGCGGTAGCCGAACTAGACATGCGTCTGGTACCCGAGTCGGACCCCGTACGCCTATTTGAACTGATCAAAGAACATATCCGCAAGCAAGGATTTTACATCACGGAAAAAGACCCTACCGATGCCGAGCGAATGGCACATCCCAAAATCGTCAAAGTAGGTACTTCCATCTCCTACCAGGCTTTCCGTACACCTATGGATTCTCCAGTGGGTGCGTGGCTAAGAAAGGCCATGAATCGTTCCTTTGGAGCAGATCCCGTTCAGATACGTATTTCTGGAGGCTCCATACCCATTTCTCCATTCGTGGATGCATTGGGTATTCCAGCAGTTACCATCCCTACCGTAAATGCGGACAACAACCAGCATAGTCCGAACGAAAATCTCCGACTAGGAAATTACAAAGAAGGGATTCGCGCAATTATGAGTGTGTTGACAGAGAAGATGTATTAAAAGAATTAGGATAATCGTTCACAAACCGCAGTAATGGTACACGGCTCACGTTTTTGAACTGTAAATAGTGTCTTTTTTACCTTGAATTTTTCTATCGCGGTAGTAAAACCTTAGCAATTAAATATAGGATCCGCAACAGCGGATCAAACCTTGCATAGCCCCAGGTACACCTGCCGGAGGTAGGTGTACCTGGGGAAAATGATCACGAGCCAGCAGCCAACCCCCAACGGTGGGTTGAATATTCGTAAATTAATCCTAAGGTTAAAATGGTTCGATACGCCCCGGCGGATCGGAAATATCTATCTACCCTTTTCTCCACGGGCTGCACCCGCGGCTATTCAAAGTTAGATCCGCCACTGCGGATCTGTCCGCCGTGATGGAACAGTCCGCCGTGGTGGATTAGTCCGACGTAGTGGATCAAATCAGCACGAAAATCATATTTTTAAAACCATTTAGGTAACTTCTTTAAACTCAAAAACAACTAAATTAATGTGATGGAAACCTTACAAATCGAAATCCTAAATCCAAAAGCAAAAAAGCTCCTGGAAGACTTAGCTTCACAGAACTTAATTGCCATTCGGAATTCAAATTCCCCTTTCCAAGAAGTCCTTAAAAAAATAGGTGTGCTCAAAAGGGAAGTTATTCCCAGCGAAGAAGAAATCTTGTTGGAAGTAGGAGAAGAACGCGCAGCACGTCACAAAAAAAAACATGACAAGGGCCAACCTTGACACAAATTTGTGGATTAGTTACTTTTTGAATGAGCACTAATGCAAGGTCCAATAAAACAATGAATTCCAATCCTTTAATTTCCTTATTCAATACGGGAATAAAGATTTGGAAATTTCATGTCCGAAAAGTTATCAAAATCGATACGCAAGGGAACTAATTAGGAAAAAATTGGTAGCTGTGGGAGACTCTGGATATAAAAATACTTGATCTCTGCTCCGGTAATTACTTGCTTCTACTCTCCACAACAAACCTTTCCAAATGGAGTAATCCACATTTACAGAGACCGCAGTGGTGGCAAAGCCATTGGGGTGGGCATTCTTTACTCGAATGCCGGTACGATCCTGGTAATACTCCACCCGTACAGCTGATTTGATTCGCTGATTCCACTTCACCTGACCTATCACGATTGGACTAAACCAGGGATCATACGCACTACTTCCCCGCTTTTGTTGTTGCACCCCCATATCCATCCCCACCGTCAATGCCAAGGCATCGTTCACTTGAAACTGACCATACAAATTGGAAAAATAACGACGTCTTCTAGTAGCGTCTGGATCATCAGACCCCAAGAAGGTACTCCAATTTAAAAGCACATTGTCTTTAG
>CANHCD010000316.1 GCA_947458795.1 Cyclobacteriaceae bacterium
ACTCTCGGGTGGCGCTTTCGAATATTTTCTGCCTTCAAAAACTAGGCGCAGAAGTTCGGGTATGCGGACCAGTGACCTTGATTCCCAAGTACATCGAAAGCTTGGGGGTGAAGGTGGAGTTGGATCTACAGAAGATCTTGGAATGGTGTGATGTTGCCAACGTGCTCCGCATTCAGTTGGAACGCCAGCAAATCAAGTATTTCCCGAGCCTTCGTGAGTACTCCTTGTACTATGGGATCAACAAAAAAATCCTGGATGGACTCAACAAGGAGATTGTGGTCATGCACCCTGGGCCTATTAATAGAGGGGTGGAATTGAGTTCCGATGCCGCCGACTCTTCACATTCCATTATCCTAGACCAGGTAGAAAATGGGGTTGCCGTCCGCATGGCGGTCTTGTACCTGTTGGCGGGAGCCAAGGCATAAGGAGCAATGAGGGCAAGATCGTGCTCTACTAAATTTTTACGCAAAGGATTTGAAATCTATACTCACCTATTTTTTAGATTGAATAAATGAAAAGGTCTACACAGCAACGCAATAACTAGGGATATGTTAACCGTTACGCATCTAACAAAAGTTTACAACAAGCAAGCGGCTGTCCAAGACATCAGCTTTGACCTTGCAGGAGGTGAAGTGGTAGGCTTGCTTGGACCCAATGGGGCCGGAAAAAGCACCACCATGAAGTGTATTGTGGGTTTGATCCGCAAAACAGCCGGAGAGATCACGATTGGTGGACACGATCACCTGTCCGTGGAGGCCAAGCACTTATTCAGCTACATCCCTGAGACGCCCTATGTCTATGATTTATTGACTATTTGGGAGCACATGCAGTTTATCGCACAAGCCTATGGGGTAAAGGATTGGAAGCCCAAGGCTTTGGAATTGTTGGAATTGTATGAGCTTGACGACAAGCAGAAAAAATTGGGAAGAGACTTATCCAAAGGGATGCGACAGAAGGTTTCGATTTGCTGTGCTTTGCTTCCAGACCCGCAGCTCCTATTTTTTGATGAGCCGATGATTGGCTTGGATCCCAAAGCAATTAAGAACACCAAGAATCTATTCAAAACATTGAAGGAGCAGGGGAAAACCATCCTCGTTTCTACCCACTTGATTGAAGGAATTGAGTCGATTGCGGACCGGATCCTGATTATGAAGGATGGACAAATTATTGGCAATGACACGATTGCAAACTTGAGGCTGCAAGCTGAAACCGGAACCGGCCTAAGTTTAGAAGATTTGTTTTTAGAATTGACCAAAGATGAATGAGTTTCGCCTACTCCTGAAAAAGGATTTTTTGATTTTCATCAATAACCTTCTTCTGATTTTCCGAAACCCACTTCGCTTAATTCCCTACGGGATCGGAGCGGGGTACTTTGTCTTTATGTATTCCAAGGGCATTGCTGGTAGTCAGCGGGTAGGCTCTGATATGAATTTGGATGCTGCAGCTGGGGCAGACGTCACCCAGCAGAATATCATCGGTGTTTTGACGGTCTTGGCATTGGTGTTTTTTATTTTTCAGTTGTACCGGGCTACTAAAAACAACATTACTTTCTTTAAGATGGCAGACGTAAACCTGCTATTTCCTGCGCCGGTGAAGCCTGAAAATATTTTGATGTACTACATGGCGCGCTCCATTTTACCTGCATTGGGCGGATCTTTGATTTTTTTAGTCTACAGTGGAGGTCAGCTTGCCAGTGAATTTGACTTGACTTTTCTGGGCGGATTATTTTTGTTATTGGGGTTTGCTCTTTTCTTTTTCCTGATTTCCCCAGTCCGGTTTTTAATCTACACGCTCCATACCCGCTTTGGGATTTTGGAGCAGTTGCGCGTGGGGGTTTTGGTGCTTGGAGTACTAATCAGTGCTCTGATTTTGATTCCTGGGTTTTTGGCGCCAGTATTTTGGGAGGGAATGTTCGCTTGGATCACCTCGCCTTGGTTTGATTTGTTTCCTGTTGTGGGCTGGAGTAGGGGCATGATGTCCTACTTTTTGAACGGGAATTTGATCCTTTCCTCCACCTATTTGCTACTCTTTGGTATCACGTATTATGCAGTAGTAAAATTGGTGATTCAGTATTCTGGGCATTACTACGAAGATGTGTTGGATGCCACTCAGAACAATGAAGATCGTCTGGAAAAGGCAAAAGGAACGAAAGAGATCACCGAAGATGCCTATAGTCTAAACTCAAAAAAGCAATTGGCACTTCCTGAATTTGGATTGGGAGCCAAGGCTCTTTATTGGAGAAACTATGTGCAGAGTAGCAGGCAGGATATCCATCCGTTGATTGGGCTGTATACTGGAGGAATGGCTGTATTGGGAATTGTTCTTGCCGGTTTAGGCCACTTTGACTGGTTTTCGCACCAAGTACTTTACTTCTACCTCTTCTTTTTGCTCTTCTTTTATTTCATGGCGGGCATTGGAAGGGCCAATATTGGGGACCTGAAAAAGCCTTGGTTTATCTTAATTCCTGCAAGTTGGTCTTCCAAATTTTGGAATATGATCAAGCTGGATTTGCTACAAACGCTAATTTTTGCCTTGCTGCTGATTGTTCCCTCCGTGGTGATTGGGGACTACAATTTTTGGTTGATCCTGCTATTTCCGTTGGGGCTGATTTTTGCTTACGTGATTGGTCTTGCGGTCAACCTAATTCCTCAAGTAGGATTGGATGAGGGATGGGACCGCGTACTGATCAAGCCCTTGATGATTGGGGGTATCGTTATTTTTGGAATAGTGCCTACCTTATTTTTCTCTGGCCTGTTATTCGGGGTTACAGGGAAGTTTATTTTCGGCTTCGGGGCTGCAGTGCTGGGTTTAGGCTTTGTGGCTGCGATACTCACGCATGTGGCCTTGGATATTTTGAAGCGATTGGAATTTAAGGAGTTGTAAGTTTGACTGGGTAAGAAAGAAACGTACTTTCAGGGCTTTGGAAAATAGGGATGGAGGTTAGGCAGGATTTTTTTTTCAGTTCCTAGTTTAGAATAGGCAGGACCCAAGAATTTCATTTATTTTTGAGGTATCCAAATATAACCTCTCCATGATTTACAACTCCATTA
>CANHCD010000317.1 GCA_947458795.1 Cyclobacteriaceae bacterium
ATTCCATGGCCAACCACCCTGCTGAAGGAAATATCGTGATGTTGACGATTCGTATCGCAACTCCACCATGGGATCGTGCCAACAACCGTTGGATGGATGTTAATCCTGGAGTTTGCTCCTCCTACGTGTTTGGTTGCAAGCCGGGAGATAAGGTAATGATCTCAGGACCTTATGGAGAATTCCATATCAATCCTACCCAGCGAGAAATGATCTACATCGGTGGTGGTGCAGGGATGGCTCCATTAAGAGCTCAAATCTTCCACTTATTTCACACTGAAAAAACACAGCGCAAGGTATCCTATTGGTATGGTGGTCGTTCTAAGAAAGAATTGTTCTACGTGCCTCATTTCCGAGCCATTGAGAAGGAATTCCCGAACTTCAACTTCCATATTGGTCTTTCTGAGCCACTTCCAGAAGATAATTGGAAACTTAAAACTTCCTTGGAAGATCGTGAGGGAGATGGTTACGTTGGATTTATCCACCAGGTATTGTTTGAAAACTACTTGAAGAACCATTCAGATCCAGATGAGGTAGAATATTACCTCTGTGGTCCTCCATTGATGAACGCTGCGGTACTCAAGTTACTTGATGACTTAGGTATTCCAAAAGAGAACATTCGATTTGACGATTTTGGTGGTTAAGTCGCCTCAAAAAATCCTGCAACTGCAGGATTTTTTTTTAGGTATCATTTTTGATTAGTTTTAAAAACCTAAAGACTTTCCATGACTATTTCTTCTTTTTTTGAGCCCGTAGAATCTGCAGTTGTAGAAAAAGGCTACCTCGAGAATTCCATTTTTAATCAATTATCCATTCACCACCATGGTTTCCCTGCGCTCACAGGCATTCAAATTGCACTTGTGGGCTTGAAAGAAAGCAGGGGGGCAACCCGTTCTGAAAGCATTGCTCGAGCAAGTTCAGAAATCCGAGAGAAGCTATACCAACTGAAAAGGGGAGCAATCCCTTACAAAATAGCGGATTTAGGAGACCTTATCTCTGGCGATAGCCTAAATGATACCTATCAAAATATTCGGCAGGTGGGTGATTATTTGATGCGGCAACAGATTTTGCCCATCTTTTTTGGGGGCTCACATGACCTCGATTATGGGCAATATTTGGCCTATCAGAAAATGAAAAAGCTGGTCACGCTACTCACTGTAGATTCCAAAATCGATATGGAAGAAGCAGGTCCAGAGAGCGATCGACATACCCAAGAGATTGTCCTGCATCAACCTAATTTCTTATTTTCTTCGACGCACTTGGCATACCAGAGCTTTTTGGTGGATCCCACCTTGGTTGCTGCTTTGGAGAAGCTCTATTTTGAACATGTGCGGCTAGGGCAGCTCCGGGACAATTTCAAAGAAATGGAGCCGCTGATTCGTGATGCGGATTTGATCAGTTTTGACCTGGCCGCAATCCAGTCTTCCGTAGCTCCTGGTGCTGTAGATGCACAGCCTTTTGGACTGTCGGGTGAGGAGGCAAGCCAGATTTGCTGGTTTGCTGGCTCAAACGAAAAATTGAGCTCCTTTGGAGTCTACGGATACGACCCCTATTACGACGACACGCACAACAAGACTGCTCAGGTAGCGGCGGTGATGATCTGGTATTTCATCGAAGGCTTTTACAGTAGAAAGGATACGCTCTCCTTTAAGAGTGCTGCCTACATGAAATACACGGTTTCCATGGACTCTAAGCCAAACACCTTGGTTTTCTACAAGAGTAAACGCAGCGGGAAGTGGTGGATGGAAATCCCCTACAACGACGCCAGCAGATTTGAGCGAGTGAGCATCGTTCCTTGCAGCTATTCGGATTACCAACAAGCGCAGCAGGGGGAGATTCCCGAGCGTTGGGTAACTGCCCAAATCAAACTGTATTGATGAACCGCTATACCCGTCAGCAGCTAGCCCTGCGAAATGGTCAGGATAGGCCTGAGATTTGGGTAGCTTTTCAAGGAGTCATCTACGACGTAACTTCTTCCAAGCTGTGGAAAAACGGAACCCATTACGAACATTGGGCGGGTCAGGATTTGACCAAAGAACTCGGGGAAGCTCCCCATACTGAAAAAGTATTTGAAAAATTTGAGGCCATAGGCCAGCTACATCCAGATGATTTTAATAGCAGATAGCGGTTCAAGTAAAACCGATTGGCGAGTAATCCACAAAGACGGCCAAATCAGTCAATATCGGGGGATAGGATTTAATCCCTATTACCTGAGCGTGGAGGAGATGACGCAGCAGTTGAAGCAGGAATTTTTGTTGAACCTCTCTGAAGAAATTGAAGAGATTTATTACTACGGGGCTGGATGTGCTGCCCCAGAGAAGAAGGTAGAGGTAGAGCAAGCACTGCGCGCAATTTTTGCAAAAGCCAAAATTCAGATAGACCATGACCTCTTGGCTGCTGCCAAGGCTACCTGTGGCCATCGTGCAGGGATTGCCTGCATCTTAGGTACAGGATCGAATAGTTGTGATTACGATGGCAAAAATATCATTGCTTCCCGACCAGCAGCTGGCTACATCCTAGGTGATGAAGGAGGGGGAAGTGATGTGGGAAGAAAATTTCTCCAAGACTTCATTCATGAAGAGATGCCTACGGCTATTCGCCAAGAGGCAATCAATCGCTTTCAGCTCTCCCAATATGGGATTCAGGAGCAAGTGTATCGAAAGCCTTTTCCCAACCGCTATATGGCAAGTTTTTGCCGCTTCATTACCGAACATAGATCCGACCCGTATTGCTACGGCTTGTTTTACGATGCGTTTCAAAATTTCTTTACCAAGCATGTCTGCAAATACCCGGATTTTCAAACCAAGCCAGTTCACTTCGTAGGATCTATTGCGTTTTACAATGCGGATATCCTGCGGAAGGCAGCCACAGATCGGGGCATGCAGGTAGGAATGATTTTGGAAAGCCCAATTGCAGGACTCACACTATATCACCAGGAAATGCGATGAAAAAAATTACGGAAAGTAGCTCCAGCTATGAAAATTTGGAGCAGATGAGCGCTCAAGAATTGGTGGAAAAAATCAAT
>CANHCD010000318.1 GCA_947458795.1 Cyclobacteriaceae bacterium
CTCCCCGAAAATCTTAGAGATATCGCCAAGAAATTGGAAAAAGGAAATTTCGACCTGGGCATCGTCGTGGATCCAGATGTGGATCGCTTGGCTCTCGTCAATGAAGACGGATCCATGTTTGGCGAAGAATACACCCTAGTAGCAGTGGCTGACTATGTGCTTTCTCAGACACCCGGCAATACCGTATCCAACTTGTCTTCTACCCGTGCCCTGCGCGACGTCACCGAAAAGCGAGGAGGTACTTACAGTGCTTCTGCTGTAGGAGAAGTAAACGTAGTCAACCAGATGAAAGCCGTAGATGCAGTCATCGGTGGAGAAGGCAACGGAGGCATCATCTACCCCACTTCCCACTACGGTAGAGATGCGTTGGTAGGCATTGGTTTGTTTTTGACCCACCTGGCCAAGTATGGCAAGTCCATCTCCAAGCTACGCGCCAGCTACCCTAACTACTCGATCTCCAAAAATAAAATTGAGCTTACACCCAACCTGGATGTGGATAACATCCTGTTGAAAATCAAGGAGCGATACAAAAGCCACCCAATCAACGATATTGACGGGGTGAAAATTGAATTTGAAAAAGAATGGGTACACCTTCGGAAGTCAAACACCGAACCCATCATCCGCATTTATTCCGAGTCTGATTCGGAAGCAAAGGCGGAGCACCTTGCCAAAAAGATCATGCAAGACATCAAGGAAGTGGTGAATGAAACCTTGAGCTAAGTTATTGCCTCGCCCAAATGCATTCTATGAAGCACGTATACCTCGACAATGCCGCCACCACCCCGATGGACGATCGCGTGATCGAAGCGATGTTGCCATTTATGCGTGGACACTTTGGCAATCCTTCCTCGGTGCATAGCCACGGCAGGGAGGTGCGTACGGCCATTGAGAAGGCTCGTAAAAAGGTGGCTGAACTTATCCATGCCAGCCCATCCGAAATTTTCTTTACTTCTGGAGGCACCGAGGCAGACAACACCGCCTTGGTCTGTGGCATCGAATCTCACAGCATCAGCCATGCCATCACCTCTCCCCTTGAGCACCATGCGGTACTCCATACCCTGGAGATGCTGGCCAAAAAAGGACAGGTGCAACTCAGCCTCCTCGACGTCAATGAGCAAGGAGAAATAGACCTGCAGCAGCTCGAAGAGCTCCTTAAAAAGAATCCAAAAAGCATGATCTCTCTGATGCATGGCAACAATGAGATTGGCAACCTAAATGACTTGGAACGAATCGGCACCATGGCACGAGCATACGACGCTTTTTTCCATTCCGACACCGTTCAGACCATGGGGCATTATGCCCATGACTTGTCCCAGCTTCCTGTGGATGCCTTGGTGGCTGGTGCACACAAGTTTCACGGCCCCAAAGGCGTGGGCTTTTTATATGTCCGCAAAGACAAGAAAATCCATCCTTTCATCCATGGCGGAGCCCAGGAGCGCAACATGCGGGGAGGAACAGAAAACGTAATTGGAATCATCGGTTTGGCCAAGGCACTGGAGCTCTCCTTGGAGGAACTAGAGGCCCACCGCAGCCATATTGAAAAAATCAAGGGCTACTTCATCGGAAAGCTGAAGCAAGAGATCCCTGGTGTCAGCTTCAACGGCTGCTCGGCAGATCTGGATAAAAGTTTGTACACCGTACTTAATGTCAGCCTTCCTCCCTCTGAATCGAATCGGGGGATGCTCCTATTCCACCTAGATTTGGAAGGTATTTCTGCATCGGGAGGCTCTGCCTGCAGTTCGGGCGCTACCGTGGGATCGCATGTATTGCGCGCGCTGCAACATTCGCCGGAGCGAGATGCGGTACGCTTTTCCTTCAGCCGATTTACGACGATGGAAGAGGTGGATTACACCCTGGAGAAGCTGAAAGCGCTTTATATCTAATAGATAATCAAATCCCGTTTATTTTTTATTGAATTTCTTGCCCCAGAGCAGCCTGCCTACCTTGGGCAACCCGTTAAAAATTTTTTAGTCTCGCAAAGGTGCCAAGACGCAAAGAGATCCGACTTTTCCCATTTTACGCGAAAGGTTGGCAAACCTCAATAATTCCTTTGCGTCTCTGCGTCTTTGCGAGAAAAACCCTTAATCCGCCGCGGCGGACAGGGCGAAATAAAAAATTAGAGCGGGAGATTAATCCCGGCCCGTTTATTTTGCTGGTTTATACCCCTTTGCATAAGGCGTCCAAATTTCGAAAATCGGTTGACCCGCCGAGCTCAAGCCACTGTGGTGCCATTCCCCATCGATGACCTGGTAGTCAAAGCCAAGGCTTGCACCCACACGAGAATTATCCCTTGAGAAAAAGGCGATTGTTTCCACGTATTTTCCTCCTTGAGCGCTATAAGTTCCTCCTCCTGTGCCCGAAAATTCCCGGGTTTCAGAGTTGAAGGCTACCCACTGAAATCTACCCCCGCTGAGGATCTTGATCGTTCTTCTGGCACCCGGGGTAGAGCGCTGAATTTGATCGTCTCGCTTCCTGCCTGTAATCACCCAGTTGCCTGTCAAGTCATCCTTGGCATCCGAGATTCGCTCCCAGACCTCCACCAAAGGTCCCTTGGGGGTCGTGCCTGATAAGGTAATTTGATTGCCCTCTACGCGTACGTTAAAGGAAGTGACCATGCCGATGATTTCTGGGTTGAGCGTAAAAAACTCCAGGGTCTCCTGTAGCTTCCCGGAAGTCATTGCAAAAGGCCCACCACCCGCTCCTACAAAGGAATTATCTGCTAGGTTCTTTATCCCAAAGGCAAAATAATTGTCTTGGTAAATCTTGATAAACTCTTGACCAGAGACCGGCACTTGGTTTTGGCTGATCAGTTTCCATGCTCCTTCAAGCTGCTGTGCAGACAGGGACATTGCAAAAAACAAGAGCGGAAGAAGTAGTAATTTTTTCATGTGGGGTTAGGGAATTGGCTTTAGAAGATGGAAATTGGAAAAGAATACGCGAAAAACCAAGCCCTCAATTTTTAGAAAACACCCAGCGCAGCTCCCCATGAACACCTTTCAATTTGGCAGCAGCAAGGAAG